>JAISJS010000199.1 GCA_031261385.1 Treponema sp. | reverse complement strand
TTATAACCAACAATGGGACCTTCACCATGAATGGGGGGGCCATCAGCGGGAATGAGGCAGTCACTGCGAGCGGCTTTACCGGTGGAGGCGGCGGGGTCTTTGTTCTCAGCGGCAATTTTACCATGACCGGAGGGGTTATCAGCGGAAATTCAGTCACCGGTATTGACAGCCGGGGTGGCGGGGTTGCTCTTAACAGCGGAACCTTTACCATGAGCGGGGGGACTATTGGGGTGCCCACCGGTGGGATATCCGCTGATGCGAATACAGCGGAGAGCGGTGGCGGAATCGTTATTAACGGCGGGATCTTCACCATGAGCGGCGGAACCATCAGTGAGAATACTGCGACCAATAAGGGCGGCGGGGTGTATACTGATGGGGATTTCACCCTGAGCGGGGGAACCATCAGCAGTAATACGGCGGTGCATGGCGGCGGGGTCTATGTTGCACCCTATACGACCTTTACTATGGAGGGGGGGACGATCAAAGAGAACGAGGCAACCGGCAGCGGCTGGAACGGCAGCGGCGGCGGGCTTTGGATTGATATTGCCAACGGGGCCTCTACCATGAGCGGGGGCACCATCAGCGGGAATATTGCCAGTGATACCGGGAGCCAAGGCGGCGGGATCTATAAAAGAGGCAGTGGGAACTTTAACCTGATCGGGGGTACTATTGGCGGATCGACGCCGACTACCGACGGGAATAAAGCCCAGTACGGCGGCGGCATTTATATTGAGGAATCACGCTTTACCATGAGCAATGCAGACCCAAGTATGCCGACTATTATCAGCGGGAATACCGCGGTGGAGAGCGGCGGTGGGGTATACCTTGGCACTATGACCCCCACCTTCACCATGAAGGGTGGGACCATCACTGACGACAACACGGCCGCCACCGGCAACACCCTGTCCCTGTACGACGAGGAGGGAGCCGCCGTCTACGCTGCACCCTTGGCCGCCGTAGACATCCTTGCTTCGGGGTATACCGCTACCGATGCAGCGCTTCCCTATAAGGTCGACGGGGTGGCGACACCGTGGCCGCCTACCTATGTCATTGGCGAAACCGGACCTGCGGGTGGGATAATCTTCTACATTGCATCAGCGGAAGAGATAGCGGCAAACGGCTGGACCTGCCTTGAAGCCGCCCCGGCGGATATTCCGGGGTATGTTGCCTGGGCAACAGGCAATTCCCCCTATCCTGTTATACACTGGACGAATGGAACTTCGGGAACTGCCCTGGGAACCGGTAAGATAAACACCAAGGACATACTGAACGGAGACCCAACTGCACCTGCGGCCAGGGCGTGCGTTGATTACCGATCTCCGGGCCATCCGGATATTACCGACTGGTTCCTGCCAAGCAAGGACGAGCTTTACCGGATGTATACGAACCTTTATCAAGCGGATCCTCCGTTAGGCGCATTTGATGTAAGTTACTGGTCTTCGTCGGAGAACGATAGTGATTTTGCGTCTACTCAATTTTTCGACGACAACGACCTCGTGACTTCCGGTGAGAAGTTTAATACTGAGTCCGTCCGGGCTATCCGGGCTTTTTAAGGAAAGAAAAGGTGTCAGTCACCATTATCCGGCGAAAAACGGTGCCTGGCACTAAAGGAGTATATTTCATTCAGGTATCATTATGAAAAGTAAAATTGTACCGGAGGTACGCATGAAATCATCCTTGCTTAAGGTCTTCTTCCTCCTCCTCACCCTTTCTCCGCTCCCCGCCCTGGATCTGGGTTTCAGGCTGCGACCCCTCTTTCTTATCCCCCTGGGGGACAGCGCCCGGTTCTACCAGCTGGGGGGCGGCGGCGACCTCCTCTTTGATGTTGATATTTCGAGCGTGCTGACTAATCCCCTGGGGATTGGCTACTCACTTGGCGTTGAAGCCGGTATCGGTTATGCGGGGCTTGCAGGCGGCGCCTCCGGGGACATACAGCCCTATGCGGCGGGGCTCGGGGCGCGGCTGTTTTACTATCCCCTCTCCCGGCTGTATGTCGGTGTGGATGGGGCGGTGGGGTTTCATCAGACGGTGCAGCACCTTGTGAACCGGGGGGACGGCTACGACAACGGCCTGTGGTGGCGTCTTGGCGGGGAAGCGGGGTTCCGGTTTAATCCCGCTGTTACCCTTTCCCTCTCCATGGGCTCGAAAGACTATAAAACTTCTGCCGGAGACAGCCTCGTTTCCGGAATGTATGCGGGGCTTACGGCGCAGTTCACCTTTGAAACCCGCGCTTCCCAGGCGGATGTGCAGGCAGCGGTTTCCCAGGACGAATCGATCTATCCTTCCCTGCTCTCCCTGTACCGGGAGAACGAAGCGGGGATCATCAGTATTACGAACAATGAATCGGCGGAAATACGCAATGTGCGGGTCAGTTTTCGGGCGGGGGGGTATACGGCTTCGGAGTATCCCTGCGGGTCCCTCGCAATATTGCCAAAGAACCGGACTGCGGAAATTCCCCTTTATGCGGATTTTGCCCCTGCTCTGCTCAACTTTACCGAGAACGGCAGGATTGTCGGGGAACTGGTGATCCGCTACACCTTCCTCGGAAGTGAGCGGACGGTAGTGCGGAATGGGGCGGTGCAGGTGTACAACCGGAACCATGCTGCCCTGGGGGATCCGGCGTCTCTGGCGGCCTTTGTGTCTCCGACGAATCCGGAAGTTCTTGAAGCGGCAAAATATTTTGCCGGCCTTGCCCGGAGCAGCCGACGAACCGGTATGAATCAAAATATGGAATTCGCCGTATACCTCCATGAAGGGCTTCTGGCAGGGGATGTGTGGCTTCGGGAAGATTTGGAAAATGACACGGTGCAGTTCCCGGCGCATACCCTGGTCTACCGGTCGGGGACGGCGCGGGATATGGGACTCCTTATGGCAGGATTGCTGGAGGGCATAGGGATCCGTGCGGCGATTATTCCGTTGGAAGACGACTTTATCACTGCTTTCTCTTTGGGGGTAGCCGCCGCGGGAGCGGAGAGTTTATTTAACAATATGTCCAAAATTCTCGTGATGAACGATGAAGTCTGGCTGCCCCTTTCCATGGCGGATTTTAACCATGGGTTTATCAACAGTTGGGAAGCGGCGGCGGAACGGCTGGGCCGGGCCTTTGAGGCAGGGGAGAATGCGGCGTTTATATCTCTGGAGGATGCCTGGGCTTCGTATCCTCCGGCGCCGCTTCCCACTCAGCAGATACAGTTTATCCAGCCATGGGAAGATGCGGTCAAGCGGGGGGCATCCCGTGCGCTGGATCAATATGTGGTCAATGAATTGGATCCGAAAATCGCCGAACTCAACCGGCAGATACGCGGTAATCCGGGTGCGGCGCTGTATAACCGGCTGGGGCTGCTCCAATTAAGGGCCGGCCGCAGCGCCGAAGCGAAATCCGCTTTTACCCGTGCCGCGGATCAGGGTTTTCTTCCTGCCCTGGTGAACCTGGGTAATCTTTCTCTTATTGGGAACGATCTTACCGCCGCAGAACGGTACTTCAGACAGGTCCTCTCCCGGGAGCCGGACAATGCCGCCGCCAGACGGGGGCTGAATTCGGTGGCGGCGGAGCGCGAACAATAGATGCATAAAAAATCACTGTGTCTCTGTGCAGCAATATTACTCGCCGCAGCGCCGGTTTTTTCAGAGCAGGATTTTGCCCTGTGTCTTGCGCCTCTGGCGCTGCTGCCCATGGGGGAGGCGGCGGAGTATTTTGTACCGGGCTTTGGCGTGGAGGCTGCGGCGGAATGGGCGCCGCTGTCTTTTAATGGAATCAAAGGGCTGCTTGGTCTGCGCCTCGGCGGCGGCTATTCGGGGATTACCGTGGAAACCGGGACGGCCTTTTCCTTTTATGAGTGGAAACTGGGGCCGGTATTCCGGTGGCGGCCTCTGGACCGGCTCTCCCTCTGGGCAGAGGGAAACGCCGGCGCCTTTCAGTATCAGTATGACTGGAATGGCGATACGGATACCCAGTTCCGTTTCGGCGGAAGTCTGGGGGCGGATATACACCTTTCCCCCGCTATAGCCCTGTCGGTTTCCGGCGCCTATACCCGGTACAATCTTTATCATGACGCTTCCATCGATACAATCGGGATCAACGTGGGGGTGCGGTTTTCCCTTTCAGAATTATTCAAGAAGGATTCGGCAATTCAGGGGGAAGTGACGGAGCAGTCTCCGGTGTTTCCCGTATCCTATGCCTGGTACGAAAAAAATCCTGTCGCAATGCTGCGGGTAACCAACCATGAAAAGACCGCCATCACCCGGGTGAACTTTTCGCTGTACCAGGAACAGTTTATGAGCCAGAGCGCATCCTTTGCAGAGATACCACGGCTGGAAGCAGGTGAAACCATAGAGCTGCCGGTAACGGCGCTGTTCAACGAGGCTATGCTGGATCTGACGGAGAATATGAGCGCCAATGCACAGGTGTTGATCAACTACCGGGCATTGGGCGCCGGAAAGGAAACGTCTCTGCCGATGGTCCTGCCGGTTTTTCACCGGAATGCCATGAGCTGGGATGATGACCGCCGGGCGGCCTCTTTTGTCAGTGCGCATGATCCTGCCGCTCAAATTTTTGCCCGGTATGTGGAAACGGTCGTGCAGACCCGGAAGCGGCCTGCGCTGCCCCTCAGCGTGCAGTATGCCCTGGGAGTTTTTGAAGCCCTGAATATTTACGGCATAAATTATGTGATAGACCCCGCAAGTTCCTACATCGAACTTTCAGAATCGGCAGGCAGCCTGGACAGCCTGAACTATCCCTATCAAACCCTGTTCTACCGGGGCGGTGACTGCGACGATCTTTCCATCCTGTTTTGTTCGCTGCTGGAGGCCCTGGGGGTCGATACTGCTTTCATCACGATACCGGGACATATTTACATGGCCTTTGATACAGGAAAGGCGGAGTCAAACCTTCAGTTCGGCGGAGAGTGGAAGGTGGATGAGGGGTTAATTGAGCATGACGGCCGTCTCTGGATGCCCGTAGAAATTACGGTGACCAACCGGGGCTTTTTACGGGCATGGCGTATTGGCGCCCGTGAGTGGCGGGATGCCGGAGATGAAGCGCGCTTTTACCCGATGAAGGATTCCTGGGCCATATACCCGCCGGTAAGCGTACCGGATGCGACACGACGCGCCCCTGCCCTGCCTCAGGAGGATGTTTTTATTGCCGCGCTGGAAAATTCTCTTAACACTGTTGGTGAATTTGTTATCCGTGACCGGGTGCAGGAAATGGAACGGGCCGTCTCCCGCTCCGGCGGGGCTCAGCAGCGGCTCTTGTACAATGAGATGGGAATCCTCTATAGCCGTTATGGTATTCTGACAAAAGCGGCGGCGGCCTTTGGCAAAGCCGCCGACAATGATGCGGTGATCAACATTGGGCATCTTGCGTTTATAGAAGGCCGTTACCAGGACGCTATCCGGCGTTACCAGCAAATAGTTTTGAACCAGAATGAAGACGCCCAGAGCTGGCTCGGAATTGCCCGCGCCCTCTATGATTCGGGGGATTTTCCCCGGGCTGCGGCGGCCTATGGAGATGTTGTCCGGGTAAACCCGGCCCTGGCAGGGCTCTACCCCTATCTGGGCAGTTACCGGGATTGGCAAGGCCGCCCCCGGTCCTACGCTGACCGGCTTGGTTCCACGGTCTGGGCGAACAGCGGCGCCATGCAGGAACTTGAACGCCTTGCCGCAGAACGAACGGCGTCGGAACGCCTCGCCGCCGAGCGCCTGGCGGCAGACAAACTTGCTTTGGAACTATTGGCTAAAGACTCACTTTCCATGGAACGGCTTGCCGAAGCGGTGGAGGCGGCGTCCTCTGTTGTAAATGTTCCAATTCCCGAAATAGATCCGGAAAATAAATCCCCTGCTTTCTATGTGGTTAAGCACCGGGACACCCTTGCCAACATAGCCCGTCTGTCTTTTGTTTATGCCGACGGAACCCAATGGCCGGTTCTGTATGAGGCAAACAAAAGTACCCTCCCTGACCCGGACAACCCCAATCTCATTGTACCCGGCATGGTACTGCGGCTCCCTTCTATCAGTGGTGAACAGCGGAGCGGAGCACGGTAGGAATTGTTTTAGAATCGCTGCCCTGCACTGCTTGTCCCTTTTTTGTCCGCCGTGGTATTCTGATTATATGAGCTTCTTTTGCCTTCTTTGGATACCCCTGTTTTATCTTTTCCGCAGATCGATAAGCGGCGGCGAAGCCGGGTCCGGGGGGGTGTGGGCGCTTTTGCTGGGAAGCCTTACGGCGATTACCCGTTTTTTTATAGGAACCTTTGTCAACGCAGGCGGATTTGGGCTTTCCCGATGGATAGGGGGTTTTGTGGACATCGTCGGCCTGCCGGTCCTGCTGCCTCTGATTGTATATACCCTGCTTGTTTTGTTCCGGATATTATCCGGCGCCGTGGACTTTGCAAACTTTGCCCTGCTCTGGCTGATCCCCGTGGGGGCGCTGCGGGCGGTAAGCTGGAGCGCCGGAAACGATCCGATTCTGCTGGTGCTGGTTCCCCTGCTCTGGACCGCTGCCGCCGTGGGAATCCCCTTTTTCATCAAGCTTATTTTAAATATGATGCGCTGGTGGGTTATTGTTCCCTGTACCCTCGGGATCCTGGCCTTGCCCCTTACCATTTCTACCGCATACTGGGCATTTTATTCGCAGGAAACTTCCCTGGCCCTTTTGTTTTTCTTTATTTCGATTATCCCCCTGACCATCTCGACGATTTTTTCGTTTGTCCGTGCCGGACGGTAGGAGGCGAATAAGGGAAGAATACGAAGCTTCTTATTTATTCCCCCTATTCGCCTTCTGCGCCGTTACGCCTGCCCTGCTGAGCCCAACACGTTTTTGTTCTTGTCGGCGTACATTTCCTTGAGCGCATCACGGGCGGGACCCAGGTACTTGCGGGGATCGAACTCCTCCGGTTTTTCTGCAAAAACTTTGCGGATCAGGGCGGTCATCGCGAGGCGGCCGTCGGAATCGATGTTGATCTTGCAGACGGCGCTTTTGGCGGCCTTGCGGAGCTGCTCTTCGGGGATGCCCACCGAGTCGGTGAGTTTGCCGCCGTATTGTTCTATCATCTGGACGTACTTGATCGGTACCGATGAGGAACCGTGGAGCACGATGGGGAAGCCGGGGATCTTCTTTTCAATTTCTTCGAGGATGTCGAAGCGCAGGGGAGGGGGGATGAGGATCCCGTTGGCGTCACGGGTGCACTGTTCGGGCTTGAATTTGGCCCGCCCATGGCTCGTGCCGATGGAAATCGCCAGGGAATCGACCTTGGTTTTGCTGACAAAATCGATGACCTCAGACGGCTGGGTATAGTGGCTATGCTCGGAAGAAACATCATCTTCCACTCCGGCCAGAACGCCCAATTCACCTTCCACCGAGACATAATCCTTTTGGGAATGGGCAAACTCGACCACCTTCCGGGTCAGGGCGACGTTTTCATCGTAGGGCAGGTGCGAGCCGTCGATCATCACCGAGGAAAAACCGGTCTCGATACAGTCTTTGCACAGTTCAAAGCTGTCGCCGTGGTCCAGGTGCAGCACGATGGGGATGTCATAGCCTAATTCGTGGGCGTATTCGACGGCCCCCTTTGCCATATTTTTCAGCAGATTCTGGTTGGCGTATTTCCGGGCGCCGGATGAAACCTGGAGGATAACCGGAGACCTGGTTTCCACAGAGGCCTGGATAATGGCTTGCAGTTGTTCCATATTGTTAAAATTGTACGCCGGCAGTGCATATCCGCCGCTTACCGCCTTCTTAAAAAGCTCCACAGTATTAACGAGGCCTAATTCCTTTTAACTGGTCCTGTTTACTCCTTCTTAAAAGTATGATGCCTTAAATAGTAAAACAAGCGCCTTCGTTGGTCAACGGTACTATACTGTATGGGCAATTTCTCGATAAGTATTTATCTGCATTTATTCGGGGGGGCTTTTTGTTTTTGCCGGAAATTGTTATCGTTTTAGCATGGCGCTGCTGAAAACCCGAAAAAAACTCTTTATCTGCGGCCTTATTTTGGCGGTTTTGGCGGGTTTGGCGGGTTTTGCCTTGTCGTTTGTTGTGCGCGCCCCGGTACTTATGGTCACCGACGAGCCGTTTATCGCGCTTTATGGGCCAAAACGGGTCCGGGTAAAGCGGTGGGAGGTTGCGCTCAGGCTGTTCCGGCGGGTAAAACCAATCAGCGTTGCCGAAAGCGCCGGGGCGGATGTTATCGCCTTTGCCCTGGAGGAGGCTGCCGCAAAGCCGTATTGCATACTGGTTCCGTACCGCTATGCGGAAGGGGCGTACCGCTATGCGGAACAGTTTCCCGGGACTCCCCTGGCTATTTTGGATACCCGGCGGGCTGGAAAACCTGCCCATGAGGGGCCCCTGTACATCAACACCGATCGGGATACGGATTTTTACCGGGCGGGGCTTTTTGCCGGTATTTTGGCGGGAAATTCCGGGGGCGGGGCGCTTGTTTTTAAGGGACAGGCCCTGGATTCTGCTGATAAAAGCGCTTTTATGACGGGTTTTCAGGAAATGGGGGTGGAAAAAATACCGGTCTACCCTAATACTATCGAACCGGGCCAGCTGGCGGATATTTCCTGTGCGGTGATAGTGGGGACGGCGACGGATTATTTTAACAGTAATCCCAAAAAGCCGGTGATCCTTTTTTCCTGGATTGATCCCCTTCTGACCGTTCAGGATGCTGCGGTTATATTTGATGATTCTCCCTGGGCGCTGGCAGTCCGGGCAGTTAATATTGCCGCCGGAAAAGAGGCGGAACGCAATATTTCATCAAAAATTTTGTTCCCGCGGGGGAGAATTGCCGATAAGCATATATTGAGGCAGCTTAAATGGGCCGCCCGCCGATCATTGCCCCCAGGGAAGTAAAAAGCGCATAATTCACCGGAATTAAAAAAAAGATGCTTCCAACGGCCCTGGAGGTTTGACAAAGATTATATAAAGAAATATACTATTTTTATGATCTGTGTAAAGGAGAAATGCTGACCTTTGGTCGGCTCCGATTTATAAGTCCGCTCACGCGGACCAAATAGGAGAAAGGGATGAAATATGGCAGTTTAAAAGCTGTTTGCCTTGTTATCTGGGCATTCGTGGCGGTCATGCCGGGTTTTGGCGATGAACACACCGTCGACTATGAGTCCATTATTTTGGAGTCCTTTGACGGTAATACCGAGCATTCGTGGCCCATTGACGGAACGATGAAAACCTTCGATTTTGAATGGAAACTTGACGCCAGTAAGTTTGCCACCAAAAACGATGATGAAGCGTTCCCCCAGATGACCTATGTTCCTTCCTGGCCTGTTGCCCTCTTTGGCAATAACCGCGACGGCAAGGACCTCAAGAGTCTGGGTATTCATGGTCGTTTCGACCGCAGGGGGTATAACTGGATCGATCTGTACCCGGTAAAGACCGGGGAAGATGAGCCTTTTGAACTTCCCATTCCCGGACGCATCAGCTATGTTGATCTGTGGGTATGGGGTTCCAACCTGGACTTCTATATTGAAGCATACTTCCGGGATCATAACGGAGTGGTGCACAATATCCGGATGGGAAACATCGGGTATACGGGCTGGGCGAATCTCCGGGCCAATATTCCCAACAATGTCGCCCAGTCAAAGCGGATACTCCCCCGGCTTGCCGGGTTGACCTTTGTCAAGTTCCGCATCTGGACTCAGCCAACCGAAAAAGTCGGCGATTTCTACATCTATTTTGATCAGTTCAAGGTTCTTACCGATACCTTTGAGTCACTCTTTGACGGCGATGAGTTGGCGGACCCCGAACGGGTTCAGGAACTTTGGGCCAACGGTAATAATTAAGGAGAACATTGAATGAAACGGTTTATAATTGTTACATTATTACTTTCAATTGCCGGTTTTACATTTGCCCAGCAGGGCGACCGGGAAGTCGGTTCCCCTGATCCTGAGCGCCTCGGAATTGACGCCGCCCAGCAGCTTTTAAAAGAAGTTTCGGTGGATAAATTTGAGCATGACGGTTTCTGGAGATCCTCCATGTCGGGTGACGAAGGCTATCCTGTTACCCGGCTTTTCTCAGGCGGTCCTGCGGGTAAGCAGCCTATCCCTGATGAGGAGGGCATGGATATCCCCGATAAATACGTACTGGGTACCCGCGTTGACTTTCTGCGCAGAGGGTACAACAGCTTTACCATTTATCCGATTCGCCCCATTCCGATTGAGGGCATTACCAAGACCATTTCCATGTGGATAGTCGGTCGTAATTTTAACCACGAAATAAAAGTTCTTATTCAGGACTTTTTCGGCAGAAATTACGAGATTTACATGGGAAAACTCAATTTTCAGGGCTGGAAGAAGCTCACCGTGGCGATTCCTCCCCAGGCGGAAGACGGCATTAACGGGGTAGTCCAGCGGAATTATCACTACAATAACCAGATGGGGCTCAAGATTATGGGGTTCCGGATTGACTGTGACCCGATGGAGGCCTATGGAAGTTACTACCTCTACTTTGATGATCTGCGTGCGGTTACCGACCTCTTTGCCGAAGATAACCGTGACCCGGACGACATGTCCGACGCCTGGTAGGATTAATATAGATAGAGGGAATATTAACCGCAGAGAAATTGAACCAAAGGTTCGATTTCCCTGCGGTTAATTCCTGTTTCTGATTTTATATAAAAAAGCGTTGCCTTTCTTTCCGATTCGTTCTATCACTTCCATTTTTGTAAGTACATAAAGCGTTTTTCTTGCGAGATCGACGGTAATTCGGGCTTGTTTTCCCAGATCGTTCACTGTAAAGGTTTCATCAGACGCAAAAGGGAGAAAACGGCGGTAATCGGCCCGTTTTTTAAGGATTATCGTATCGTGCCAGGCGGCCAGTTCCCTGCCGGCGAGGCTGATCCCCTTTCGGCGCCAGGAGCCTTTGCCGTCCTTTATTCGTTTTTCCAACACATCTACCAGGGCAAGTTCAATCATCACACCGGGGCAGGCGGCTAATTCCGGGGCATAGAGCAGGGCCTTGAAAAGGTCCCATTCACTGCCCCGGCGGGGGCTTTTCCGCCGGTACAGGAGCTGCCCGTCCGTGTCAAAAACGTCTATATACTTGGCTATGATGATGGGGTGGATGATACGTACCGGCGCGTTTTTTCGTAATTCATGTACTTTTTGCTTCAGGGGACCAAAACTGCCGGTCTGCACTTCTATAATTTCACCGTCTTCACGTACCCCGTCGGCGACATAGAGGCCGAACGGTACTTCGGTTTTGCCGCCGCTTTTTGCATAACGGAATTTCAATGCATGATGAAGGCTGCTCTCTTTTTCCGTACCGATACGGTTTACCCTGCCGGGCGCCCGGGCGCTTGCTTTTACGGTTTTTTTAGCGTCTTTGGGCATAGGGGATCAGTTCTTCCGCAGTTAAAAGCTCCAGATGGTGATAGGTTTCATTACCGCCCTTGTTTTCCTTTGTTTGTATGCGGGTGACCTGGAAGGCAATCATTTTGTTGGTGGGGAGGGGGAGGGGGAGGCGCTTGCCGTTCACATCGACAATTTCGTTTATCGGGAGCCGTCCCGGGATCTCCTGTACATCCCCTTCGGGGAAGACGATAAAATATTCCTGCATGAACATCTTCAAAATATACCTAAGACCCGTTACTTTTACAAGGTTTCAGATGAAAACTACACAACTGTGTAGGGTATTTTGCATTTTTTGTTACTAATTATAATTTTTTCTGATTTTACTAGTTGACGTGGGGAATTTTATCGGTGATTATAAGATTAATGGGCCATTAGTGGATGATTGTGGCATAAAAGGGGATAAAGTGGGAATAGAACTATTGTCCGGCGAAACTGATGTAACTCTTGACGATAAAAGCAGGGTCAGTCTGCCCTCCCGTCTGCGGGGGGCGCTTGCCGGTACTGCGCTGATTCTCACCAAGGGGCTTGAAAAGTGCATCTGGGTCCTTCCCCCGGAACAGTGGGAAAAGGTCACCGAAAGGCTTATGGCAGCCGCATCCCTCTCCCTGGAAAAATCCACCTGGGTGCAGCACCGTTTTATTGTTCCGTCCCAGCCGGCGGATCTTGATAAATCGGGTCGTATCGCCGTTCCGCCGCGCCTGCGGGAATATGCGGGGCTTGTAAAAGACTGCGTGGTCTGCGGGGTGGGGAAATATATCGAGATTTGGGCCAAGGATCAGTACGAGGCCTATCATACTCAGAATGAACCAAAATCACGGGAGATTATGGAAGAACTGGGTCCGCTCTCCCTGTGGTGATTTTATAAGGTAAAGGTCTGTATGGAAGTTGTGCATACTCCGGTATTGCTGGAGGAGACAATTCAGTACCTCGCACCCCGCTCGGCGGGAGAGCTCATGGTGGACGCTACCATGGGGGAAGGGGGACACAGCCATGCCTTTTTGTCGCGGTTCCCTGACCTCCGGGTTATCGGGGTGGATGCGGACGGCGATATACAGCGCATTGCAAAAGAACGCCTTGCCGAATTCGGGGAGCGGGCCCATTTTTATTCAGGCTGGTCCCAGGATTTCTTTGCCGAGTATCCTGCGGAGCTCAAGCGGCCCGATACGATTCTGATTGACCTTGGGGTAAGCCTTTTTCACTACGAAAAAAGCGGCAGGGGTTTCAGCTTCCGGAAAGATGAAACGCTGGATATGCGGCTGGATACTCAGTCGGGGCTTTCTGCTGCGGATTTGATTGCAAAGCTTCCTGAAAAGGAGCTGGCAGACCTTTTGTACAACAACGCCGGGGAGCGTTATTCCCGGCGTATTGCCCGGACTATTGTTGAGGAACGGGGACGAGGCGCCATCACCGGAACCGCCGCATTGGCGGATCTGGTGGAACGTTCGGTTCCTTCTTCCGTAAAACACGGTCCGGTTCATCCTGCAACCAGGACCTTTCAGGCCTTGCGGATTGCGGTCAACGGGGAGCTGTCACGGCTGCCCGATCTCCTTGAGGGGGCGCTTCGGGTTCTTGAGCCGGGGGGAAGGCTTGGGATCATCAGTTTTCATTCACTGGAGGACAGGATAGTTAAAAATTTCTTTCGGGAGAAGAACAAAAACTGTACCTGTCCTCCGGAAGCGCCGATATGTAGATGTGAGGGACGCCGCGCTGTAAATATTCTTACCCGGAAAGGCCTGGCCCCGACGGAAGCGGAAATTGAGATGAATCCGCCGTCCCGCAGTGCGCGGCTTCGGGCGGCAGAAAAAGTTTTGGATGAGGACGGACAATGAAACGCCTGTATGTGCTTCTTTATGTTGTTGTACTGACAATCCCCATTTTTTTGGGGCTTAATGCATGGCAATCTGCCCGGTACATCAGTCTGGAACGGGAAATAAACCGCCTTGAGGACGCTCAGGTTGAGTGGGTGGAAAGCAATAAGCGGCTTATTGCGGGAATTGCCGTGCTTTCATCTCCGGAGCGGATAGAGCATATTGCGCAAAAGGATTTACAGTTGAGCAGGATACAGCCGGAAGATGTGCTGTTGGTACGAATAGAGGGGGGGAAGGAGCGTGGCTTCTAGAGATCTGCTCATGAGCTTTGCTGAAACTGCAACCGGCCTTGGGGGTCGGCTTCTCCCGTTTTCCGGCAGGCAGGCCGGGTCTTCTGAACCGGAAGGTTTCAGCTCGGTGAGCATTGATTCCCGCCAAACCGAAAGCGGCGGCTTTTTTATAGCGCTGAGAGGCGCCGCCCGGGACGGGCACCGGTATGTTGAAGATGCTTTTAACAACGGCGCCTCCGGCGCTTTGGTCGATGAAAAGGCCCTTGCCGATTCTTCGCTGGATTTAACAGGGCTTGCAAAAAAAACGGGCAGGACCCTTATCGTAGTGGAAAACACCCTTGCAGGGTTACAGAACGCCGCCCGCATCTATCTTGAAAAATTTCCCCGCCTTGTCAAAATCGGGATTACCGGATCTTCGGGGAAGACGACCACCAAGGAAATTGCCGCCGCCATTATCGGGCGGGAAAAAAATACCGTGATCAATCCGGGCAACCTTAATTCGGAAACCGGGCTTCCCCTGGCGGTCTTTAATATACGAGCCGGCCATGAAGCGGGGATTTTTGAACTTGGGATGAACCGGCGGGGGGAGATTGCGGAAACCGCCCGTGTGCTTAAACCAAACATCGCGCTGATTACAAACATAGGCTCTGCCCATATCGGTATTCTCGGCAGTTTGCAGGCGATTGCTGAGGAGAAAAAAAATATTTTTTCCGGCTTTACCGGAAACGAAACTGCCCTTATCCCTTCCGATGACGAATACCGATCTTTTCTTTCCGAAGGAGTGAATGGCAGCGTGCGCCTCTATGGCGCCCGTTCCTTTGCCGAATTTGAAGGCGTAACGGATGCAGGACTTAACGGAAGTGAAATCCGCTGGGCCGCCGCCGCCATTCATTTTGCCCTGCCGGGAAAACATAATCTGCGGGACGCTTTTGCGGCTATTGCTCTGGCAAAGGAACTTAACATAAGTAACCGCGCCATTAAAGAAGGGCTTGAATCGGTTCAGCCGCTTTTTGGACGGAGCGAAATACTCGGGGGCAGGGTGACGGTGATACGGGACTGCTATAACGCAAACCCCGAGTCGGTTGCAGAGGCCCTGGATTTCTGCAACGGCCTTGAGTGGCAGGGCAGGAAGATATATGTGATAGGCTCCATGCTGGAACTTGGAGAAAATTCCAAAGAGGCCCATGAAAAAATCGGGCGGCTGCTTGCCGCGTCGGATGCGGATATGGTGTTTCTTTTTGGGGAGGAAACCGCCGCCGCTTCTGCGGCCTTACAGGCGGAAGCTGTTCTGGAAAAGGCCTCCGCGGTAATACCGTTTTATCATACCCTCAGGATCGATGATCTTTCCCGCGTACTGGACGGGTATGTCAGGCCGGGGGATCTGGTGCTGCTCAAGGGCTCCCGCGGCTGTGCCCTGGAACGGCTTACCGGGATGCTCACTGCCCAGGCAGAGGGGGCCGCCTGATGTTAAAAGAGTTTATCTATCCGCTGGTAAAATTCTTTACCCCGTTCAATGTATTTTCCTACCTTACCTTCCGGGGCGCTTATGCCGCCCTGACCACGCTGCTTGTCTGTTTTATCTTTGGCAGCAGGATAATTGAGTCATTGCGGATACTCAAAATCGGGCAGTCGATACGGGAAGACGGCCCGGCAACTCATTTGAAGAAAGGGGGCACCCCCACGATGGGAGGGGTGTTCATTATTGTTTCGGTAACAATTTCAATGCTCCTGTGGATGGATATACGGAACTGGAAAGTGTGGCTGTGCCTTGGGGCCTTTATTGCCTTTGGGATTATCGGCTTTATCGACGATTACCTCAAAGTGTCCCGGCATAATTCCGAGGGGCTGCCTGTATGGGGCAAGCTGGTAGGGCAGTTCATCGTTGCAATCGCGGTGATGCTGATACTTTATTTTTCCGGTGAAGAAGATATTACCGACCTGTATATTCCGTTCTTTAAAAATCCTGTCGTGGATATGGGGTGGCTCTGGATTCCTTTTGGAATACTCCTTATCGTCGGCGAATCCAACGCGGTAAATTTTTCCGACGGCCTGGACGGGCTGCTTGCCGGCCTTCTGATTCTGGTGTTTATTGCCCTGGCGATATTGACCTACCTTTCGGGGCGGGCCGATTATTCATCGTACCTGGGGATCCCGTTCATCGGCGGGGCCGGTGAGCTGACGGTTTTCTGCCTTGCAGCCGTGGGGGCCTGCATCGGGTTTCTGTGGTTCAACGCACACCCTGCGGAAGTTTTTATGGGAGATGTGGGAAGCCTTTCCCTGGGCGGCGTGGTCGCCGTCATATCACTGGTTATCAAAAAGGAGATTTTGATTCTTATCGTCGGCGGGGTTTTTGTTTTGGAAATTGCGTCGGTGGTTATACAGGTGCTGTCGTATAAACTGCGGAAGAAGCGGGTGTTCAAGATGGCGCCGCTTCATCATCATTTTGAGCTTTCAGGATGGGCGGAAACCAAGGTGGTTATCCGGTTCTGGATACTCGGGGGCCTGTTTGCGATCATTGCCCTTTCAACGTTGAAAATACAGTAGGCCCGGAATGTATCAGTTTGATGCGGAAAAATCAGATCACAGTTTCTCACCTGATCATATTTTGACCTCATGTGTGTTTCTGCTTACCGGCATCGGGCTTGTGACGCTTTATTCGTCTTCTTATGCCTTTGGCGAACGGTTTTTCGGCGACGGTCTTTATTTTGTTCTGCGTCAGCTTATCCTTGGAGCAGGCGGAGTGGTGCTGTTCTTTATCGCCTCCCGCATCAATCTGGACCGCTTACGGAAACGGAAGTGGATGATGCTCCTTGTGTTCGGGACTGTTCTTCTCTGCCTTCTTACTTTTGTGCCCGGAGTCGGGGTATCAAAAAACGGGGCCAGCCGGTGGATTCAGATTGGGCCGTATACCTATCAGCCTTCGGAACTGGTAAAGCTTGTTCTGCCGCTGTACCTTGCACATATTTTTGACAAGAAACAGGATGCGCTTGACTCGTTCGGTTCCGGCGTTTTCCCTGCCGTGCTGATTACGGCGCTGTTTTTTCTGCTTATTTATCTGGAAAATAATTTTTCCACGGCGGTCTTTATCGCGATAAATGCCCTGGTAATATTTTTTATTGCCGGAGTCAGGCTCCGGTATTTCTTTGCCGCCGTGGTAATGCTTCTGCCGCTGTCGAGCCTGCTCATCCTGACACGGGAACACCGCCTCAGGCGGCTTATCAGCTTTATTTGGCCTGAGTGGGAGCCGCAGGGCGCCGGCTACCAGGTCCGTTCGAGTCTTCTTACCATTATGTCCGGCGGCTTTTGGGGAAAGGGCATTGGGCAGGGGACGCGGAAGATCGCCAGCGTGCCGGAGATACATTCGGATTTTATTTTTTCGTCGTTTGCCGAGGAAACCGGCTTTCTCGGCGTGCTTGTGTTCTTTGTCCTCTTTGCGGTTTTTGCCGTTCAGGGGTACAAGGCCAGCCTGCGCTCGGATACGGTTTTTAAACGGCTTCTGTCTTTTGGCCTTGTAACGATGATCCTAAGCCAGGCCCTGCTGAATATCGCCGTTGTTTCCGGTTCACTTCCCGCTACGGGAATTCCCCTGCCGTTTTTTTCAGCCGGAGGCTCCT
>JAISJS010000181.1 GCA_031261385.1 Treponema sp. | reverse complement strand
AATACGAACCGCCCTTTTTAATTATCTTTTTGCCCGTTCGCGCGGCGGCAGGTTTATCCTGCGTCTGGAAGATACGGACCGCACGCGGTTTGACCCGTCATTTGTACAAAACCTCTACGATACCTTTGCGTGGCTCGGCCTCCGCTGGGATGAAGGCCCCGATACCGGCGGGCTGTATGCGCCGTATATCCAGTCGGAACGGAGCGATCTCTATAAAAAATATGCTCAAGAACTTTTGGCCCGGGGCCGGGCGTACTACTGCTTTTGCTCATCAGAGCGGCTTGAAAAAGTCCGCGCCGAAAGGGAAGCCGCCCATTTGAGTGAAACCGGATACGATCGCTGCTGCCGGGACATCCCGTATGAAGAAGCGGCAAAGCGGGCGGCCGGGGAAAAATGCACCATCCGCCTGAAAATCCCCCTGGAACCAATCAACGGGGAAAAGCCCACCACCAAATTCACCGATTACCTTCTTGGCGATATCGAATGGAAAAATGAAGATGTAAACCCCGATCCGGTTCTGCTCAAATCCGACGGATTCCCCACCTATCATCTTGCAAATGTAGTGGACGATCATCTTATGGAAATAAGCCATGTGCTGCGGGCACAGGAATGGCTCTCCTCTACGCCGCTCCATGTGATCATGTACAAAGCCTTTGGCTGGGAGCACCCCGAGTATTGCCACCTTCCGATGGTCATGGGAGCGGACGGAAAAAAACTTTCCAAACGCCACGGGGCTACGAGCATCGACGAATTCCGCAGACAGGGCTATTTACCCGAAGCGCTTATTAACTACGTTGCCCTTCTCGGCGCCTCATACGAGGAAGGGAAGGACCTTTATACTCAGGATGAACTTGCCGCCCGTTTCAGCCTTGATAAACTTAACAAGGCCCCGGCGATTTTTGATTATAAAAAACTTGAATGGTACAACGGTCAGTATATCAGGATGAAAAGTGATGCGGAGCTTGCAGCCCTCGCCCTGCCGTATGCAATTTCAGGCGGGCTTTTTGGCGCAGAAGGAGCGGACCCTTCTCCCGAACAGCAAAATATTTTTACCGGAGCCATGCCCCTGATCAAAGAACGTCTGAGTTTTCTCCATGAAGTTCCCCAAAAAATTGCCTACCTTTTTTCCGAACCGCCAATCCCTGCCGCCGCAGAATTTATCCCCAAAAAGCTTGATCTGAGCCAGGCAATCGCTTTGCTTAAAACCGGCAGGGAACTTATTCCCGATCTTGCCAATGCCGCAGACGATGAAAAAGCTGAAATCTTTATTAAAGAACAGGCCGAAAAAAAAGGGATAAAACTCGGAGACCTTATGATGCCCCTGCGGGTCGCCGTTACCGGCGCCCGCGTCAGCCCGCCGCTCTTCGGAAGCCTCCGCCTCCTCGGCGCAGAAAAATCAATCGCGCGCTTAGACAAGGCGCTTGGGGCTCTTTCTTAAAGTATCGGCATACCAAAGACCAGCCCAATGGCGAAGGCGCGGTTCCCTTCATCAAAGAGGTCCTTGAATTCCACGTCAATGATAAACTTGAATTTGTTTAAGGCGGGAATGTTGGCAAGGTCGATGCGGAGCCCGGTATTTAAAATACCCCGGTACCAGGGGGCGCCGGATTTTGCATATACGCTGTTGGGCCAGGAATTGTCACTGTAATCAAAATTGGCAAAATCAATAATCCAGTGAATATAATTCTGAAATACATCGGGAAGCAGGACCAGGTCAAAGCCCATGCCAAAATCAATATCGCTGTTATTGTCGATACCGGCATAGAAGGTTTTTCCCAAAACGATAGTGGTTTCCGCAGGCATCTTAAAGAAACTTCCCGCATAGGTTGCCGCTCCATAAATCTGGAACGCCGTATAATCAATATTAAAATAATTGTCATAATCATCATCGGCAAAATTTATTAACTGTACATTCCCCCCTATCGCCACCGCGGGGTTTGATGAATCGCTGATATTGGTAGGCAAGGCAACTTTAAACCCCAGCAGCATATCGTCATTCTTAATATTTTCCCAATCATTATTATACCAAACAAGACGATCAAAATCGGGCTGAATATCAAACGCAATGGAGATTTCCACCCACTTGAAAAGGCTCGCCGTTACGGCAGGTATGCTGGCGCCGCCATAATCGTTAATGACCGCATGATACCCGATATCAATACCCAAATCAGAGGTCCGCCCCCAGCCGATGCGTCCCAAAGGTATTGAATAAAGCCCCGCAGCCCCATTAAGGCTTTGCCCCGTAAGTGATCCGGTCTGGGCCGCCGCTGAAGGAATAAATAAAACGGCAATACAAATTCCAAAAAAAACTTTCCAAATATTTTTCATAATGAATCTCCCTCTCCATTCTTCTTTGCCTTTTTATAAAATATACTGCAAAATTACCCATTATAAAAGTGTTTTGAGTGCGGTAAAAACATCGCCAAGATCATCAAAATGCTGTACCGCCATTCTGTCCCTGTCGGTTGCCATGTTGTTCACGATAACAATTTTGCCGCCGTTTCGGATGGTGTAATCAGGCATTGAAGCGGCAGGATATACGGTCAGACTCGTCCCAAGGACAAGCATAAGGTCCGCCTGCTGGGACTGGTCAACGGCTTCCCGCAGGGCGTCCGCGGGGAGACTTTCCCCAAAAAAAGTAATTGCCGGTTTTAAAACGGCGTCGCATTTTGGGCACCGGGGTAATTCACCTGATTTGACAATCGCGGCAGCTTCATCAAAATTCATCCTGATCCCGGCGCAGCGGAGGCAATAATGAAGCGCAGGTGATCCATGGACCTCTATCACATTACGGCTGCCGCCTTTCTGATGAAGTAAATCGATGTTCTGGGTAATTACCGCTTTAAGGAGCCCGTTTTTTTCGAGGTCCCCGAGTACGGTATGTACAATAGAAGCCTGCTTTTCATCAACATTGTAGATAAAGTCCTTTGCATGGCGGTAATAAAAAGAAGGGTCCTTTACAAAATAATCGATGTCAAATATTTTTTCGGCGTCCATATCGTTATACAGGCCGTTCTTTCCGCGGAAATCACGTATGCCGGAAAGGGTACTGACCCCCGCTCCGGTAAGCGCAACACAGTGACGGGCCTTTTTAATCCGTTCATACAGGGCGGTAATTTCTTTATCGTTTGTCATTTTTTACCCGTTTCAAGCCGCGAGATACATTGCCCTATGTAGGCAACCGCAGCGCCGTCATCAGGAAGGATTTCCAGTACCTTTCTGAAATTGGAAAGCGCATCGGAATAATCCTTTTTCTTGTAGCTCATCATTCCCTGTTCAAAAAAGCGGTTGGTCCGCATTTTTAAGTCCATGGTTTTTTCATCGGCGCCGTCCAATATTTCATAGATCGATACCGGTTTGCCTTTCCCTCTGAGTTTTACATCGCCAAGATAACGGTACATATAGATACCGGGATTTTCAAGACGCAAAAATGTTTCCCCGCTGATAATAAGGGAAACATAATATGCCTTGCACATTCCTTCTATACGGCTAGCCAGATTTACCGCATCCGAAATAACCGTATTCTGCATACGGTTTTGTACCCCCACTACTCCCATCATCAGGGGGCCGGTGTGAATGCCTATTCCCATGGAGATGGTTTTGTATCCGGCCCGTTCCCGCCCCCGGTTATATTCCACGAGTGCTTTCTGCGTTTCAATGGCGCTCCGCACCGCCGCATCTGCGCCGGAATCCCGGGGAAAAAGGGCCATGATCGCGTCCCCGATATATTTATCCACAAAGCCGCCGTTTCCGGTAATTATCGGGACAATTTTGGATAGATATGAATTGATAAAATTGAAACTCTGTTCCGTGGTGAGATTCTCCATCAGGGATGAAAACCGCCTGATGTCGGAGAAAAAAATCGTCATCTCCTGTTCTACATGATCTCCGAGTTTAAGAT
>JAISJS010000174.1 GCA_031261385.1 Treponema sp. | reverse complement strand
GTGGTGCAGAAATACGATTGGGACTTTGCCCAGATACAGCTTAACTACCTGGACTGGGAACAGCAGAATGCCAAGGAGCAGTACAAGATACTTGAAAAAAAAGGTATCCCGGTCAATGTGATGGAACCCGTCCGGGGAGGCGCCCTGGCGCGTCTCTGTCCTGAATCGGTACTGATCTTTAAGAACGCCAACCCCAATGTCAGCGTTGCCTCCTGGGCGATACGCTACGCGGCGTCCCTGAGCGGCGTGCAGGTCGTGCTGAGCGGCATGACCACCATGGAACAGGTAAAGGACAACATCGCTACCATGGAAAACTTCAAGCCCCTGGTCACCGAAGACTACCAGGTGATCGACAAGGCCCTGTTCGCCTTCAAGAGCGCCGGAACCGTTCCCTGTACCGGCTGCCGCTACTGCATGGACTGTCCCCAGGGCATCGACATTCCCAAAAACCTGACGATTTACAATAACTACCTTTCCGGGAAGGCGAGAAAAGCGCCGAATTATAATTTTAGTTTTGAGATGGAATACAAAATACTGGGGGAGGAAAAGCAGGCCCATCACTGTGTACAGTGCAACGAATGCGCCGAAAAATGCCCCCAGCATATTGACGTGTCCCACTGGATGAAAGAGATCGATCAGGTACACCGGGAGAATGCGCCAAAATGAAGAAGCGGGCCTTACTCAGTGTTTTTTACAAAGACGGTATTGCGGAGCTTGCCGCGTATTTGAACGGGGCGGGCTGGGAGATTGTATCCACCGGGGGAACCGCAAAATATCTCCAGGAAAATACTATTCCGGTGACCGATGTATCGGCAATTACGGGCTTTCCCGAATGCCTTGACGGCCGGGTAAAGACCCTGCACCCGGCGATCCACGCGGGGATCCTTGCCCGGCGGGACACGGCCTCCCACATGGGAACCCTGGCGGCGCAGGGCTTTTCCACCATTGATTTAGTGTGCGTGAACCTCTACCCGTTTTTTGAAAAAGCGGAGGCCGGGCTTTCCCTGGAGGAGACCGTGGAGTTCATCGACATCGGCGGGCCCGCCATGCTCCGTTCTGCGGCAAAAAATTTCCGGGACGTGATCGTCCTTACGGATGCAGCGGATTATGCCGAAACTATCCGGGGCCTTAGGGCCGGCAGTGTTTCTGCGGAGTTTCGCAAACGCCTTGCGGGAAAGGTGTTCAACCTCACCTCCGCCTATGACGCCGCCATTTCCCGCTACCTCCTGGAGGAGGACTACCCCGCGTATTGGTCCCGGTCCCTGAAAAAAGCCCAGGGCCTGCGCTATGGTGAAAACAGTCACCAGTCCGCGGCCTTCTATATCAACACCGGCCGTCCCGGCGCATTAGGAGCTATGGAGCAGCTCCAGGGCAAAGAACTGAGCTACAACAACATCCGTGATTTGGATCTGGCCTGGAAAGCGGTCTGCGCCTTCGGTCTTCCTGCGGATAATACCCCGCCCCAGGGTGAGGAAGATGTGGCCCGGCTTCTGCCGGAATACACCGTGGCGGCATCGGGAACACCGGTGTGCTGCGTGGCGGTGAAGCACAACACCCCCTGCGGCATAAGCCTGGGGCGGGATCTGGGGGAGGCCTACGCCAAGACCTTTGCCTGCGATCCGGTTTCCATTTTCGGGGGCATCCTGGCGTCCAATGTGCGCATTGATACGGCTACGGCGGAAAAACTGGGGGAATTATTTTTAGAGATTGTTGTTGCGCCGGACTTTGAAGAAGGCGCACTGGAACTATTCAGGCAGAAAAAAAACCTCCGGGTTATGCGGGCGCCCCGGGCGCCCCGGGAACACCAGGAATGTGTTTCCGTGGACGGCGGCCTCTTGGTGCAGAGCGCCAACCGGAAACTCCTGGAAAAGTGGGACGTGGTTACCAAAGCCGCGCCGGATTCGGCGGACATTCCCGACATGCTTTTCGGTATGCGGGCGGTGAGCTACGTAAAGTCCAACGCCATCGTAGTGGTGAAGGATCGTGCCGCGGTGGGCATAGGCGGCGGCGAGACCAACCGTATCTGGGCGGCGGAACTTGCCCTGAACCGGAGCGCCCGTCTTATCGCGGCGGCCGCGGAAAAAGCCGTCCCCGGCATCACCCCCGACGGCGCCCCTGCCCGGGTGCTTGCCTCGGATGCCTTCTTCCCCTTCCCGGATGTGGCGGAAGCCGCCGCCTGCGCGGGCGTTAAAACCATCATCCAGGTGGGGGGTTCCAACAACGATAATCTTTCTATTGAGGCCTGCGACCGGTTGGGGCTTGCCATGGTCTTTACCGGGACCCGGCATTTCAAACATTAATAACAGGGGAACCGTATGAAAGTTTTAGTTATTGGATCCGGCGGCAGGGAACACGCCATGGCCTGGAAGCTGGCCCAATCAGAAAGGGTAGCAAAGGTGTACGCTGCGCCGGGGAATGGCGGCACGGCGAATGAAGCCAAATGTGAAAACGCACCTGCCGCCCTGGGTGATCCCGCAACAGATGCGGGCCAGGATGCCCTAATGGGCTTTGTCCGGCGGGAGGGGATAGGCCTCACCGTGGTGGGCCCCGAGCTTCCCTTGGCTGAAGGTATTGTTGAAAAGTTCCGTGCCGCAGGGCTCGCCATAGTGGGCCCCGGCAAAAAAGAAGCCCGGCTTGAAGCGAGCAAGGGGTTTTCCAAGGCATTTATGCGCAGATATGGTGTACGTGCCGCGGGGAGCGAAACCTTTACCGATCCTGCGGAGGCCCTTAACTACGCGAGAAACCATTTTAACGGGAAGCAATCATCCCTGGATGCGGCACAACCTTTGGATGTGGCACGACCTTTGGTCGTGAAGGCCGATGGGCTTGCCGCAGGAAAAGGGGTGGTGATTGCCGGTAGTTTTGCTGAGGCCGAAGAGAGCATCGCAGCATTTATGAAGGACAAATCCCTGGGGGCCGCCGGTTCCGTGGTGGTGCTGGAGGAATTTCTTCCGGGCAGGGAAGTTTCGGTACTGGCGGCGGTGAGCGTAGAGCCCGGCAGAAAGGGGGTGATCAGGCCCTTTGTTTCTGCCCGGGATCACAAGCGCCGTTTCGAGGGCGGCCGGGGGCCCAATACCGGCGGCATGGGGGCCATTGCCCCGGTACCGGATTTTTCCGCCGCCGCCCAAAGGGACTTCGATACCGCAATCCTCCAGCCGACACTCAGGGGCATGGAGGCGGAGGGCATGGATTACCGGGGGTTTATTTTTTTCGGCCTCATGGTACAGGACGACCGCTGTTCCCTGCTGGAGTATAATGTGCGCCTGGGTGATCCCGAAACTCAGGCGGTGCTGCCCCTTGCGGATTTCGACTTCGCCGATCTCTGCACCGCGATTCCGGACGGAACGCTGGCCGCCTTCCCCCTTACCTGGAAGCCCGGCGCGGTCTGCGCGCCTGTGGCGGCGGCCGGCGGTTACCCCGGCTCCTGCCGCAAAGGGGACCGTATTACTATCAATGAAAAAGCCCTTGAAAAAACCGGCGCACGAATATTTATCGCCGGGGCACAGCGTGCCGCAGCGGAGTTGCACACAACGGAGTTGTATACCTCAGGGGGCCGGGTGCTCGCGGCCTCTGCCTGGGGGCCCTGCGCCGATGAAGCATGGACAAATGCGTACCGGGCGCTGGAGGCGGTCAGCTTTGAGGGCATGGCGTACCGGAAGGATATTGGGCGGGAGTAGGGGACGGCGATCAGTACATGATAATCTGCGCCTCAAGAAGAACCGACATCCCCGCTTTTTTTGGGGACTGGTTTATGAACCGCCTTGCAGAGAAAAAAGTATCGGTACGGAATCCGGTGAATCCAAAAATGATAACGGAAATAAAGCTTGAACCGGATGTAATAGAGTGCATTATTTTCTGGACGAAAAACCCGGAGAACTTTTTAAAGCGTCTGCCTGCAATTGACGCCTTGGGTTACCGGTATTACTTTCAATTTACCCTTACCCCCTATGATACAACAATAGAAAGGAAGGTTGATAAAACAACCATTGTAGAGACCTTTATTACGCTTTCGAAATATTGTGGCAAAGAAAAAGTAATTTGGCGATACGACCCGATTTTTCTGAATGATACCTGTACGATGCAGTATCACCTTGAAAAGTTTGAATCCCTCTGTAGCACACTGTGCAATTATACGGAAAAATGTGTCATTAGTTTTATTGACTCCTATCCGTTTCTTGCAAAAACTTTTAAACAAAACAGTATTTCTGAGCCGTCTGATAATGAAATAGATGTTCTGGCGGATAGTTTTTCCGCCATAGCAAAAAAATATCATGTTCCCCTGTTTACCTGCGGTGAAAAAATTGATTTGGCCCGGTACGGAATAGCGCATACTAAATGTATAGATGATGGTTTAATTGAGCGGCTGTTTAATCTGAAGGTAAAATCAAAAAAAGACCCCTCGCAGCGTTTGGAATGCGGCTGTTGTGTCAGCAGAGA
>JAISJS010000124.1 GCA_031261385.1 Treponema sp. | reverse complement strand
TTTCTGCAAAGCTGGATGAAGGAGATAAATGCAATCCCCGAAGGGGCACAGGGGTCTGAAGCAATTTCCTGTTATGTAACCGTGGAGCGCTGCCAGGGTATACCTGAGTCTGAAAAAGCCATGCCGGCTATTTGCCACGCCATACAGGAATTTGCCGGTTCCACAGGTTTGCCGGTTCCGGAACCGGGCAATACTGACCCTGCCAGCATGTTGAGTGATATTTTACGCAATTGGGCGGCACTAGTTGCCCCTAAACCGTTGGTGGTGCTATTTGATGAGGTAGATGTCCTTGAAGGGGATGCGCTGATCAGTTTTCTCCGTCAGCTTCGCGGCGGCTTTGCCGACCGGGGCGTGGGCAAATTCCCCATATCCATCGCTTTGGTGGGCATGAGGGATTTAAAGGATTATATTACCGTTGCCAAGGGCGGTGTTCCGGTTAACCCCGGCTCTCCTTTTAACATTAAATCAGACTCAGCTTCCTTGTCCAATTTTCAAAAAGATGATATCAGCCGTCTCTTTGCCCAGCGGACAGCGGAAAATGGTCAGCAAATTACCGCCGAAGCCCTTGATTATGTCTATGATCAGTCCCGCGGCCAGCCCTGGATCGTCAATTCACTGTTTCAGCGGGCTACAATGCGGGTGCTGGATGCAGAAAGTACCGAAACGGTAACCATTGACCATATCATGGAAGCCCGCAAGCAGATAATTGAGGCGCGGGAAACACATTTAGACGCCTTGGCGTATAGACTTGAAAACCCGAAGATACGCAGTGTTATGGAGTCCCTGCTTACCGGCGAACCGGATACCCGTCTTGCTGCTGGAGAAGCGTTCCGGCTCTGTCTGGATTTGGGGCTTGTGGCTATTGAAAAAGGAAGTCCCACCGTTGCCAATCCGATTTACCGTGAAGTGATTGCCCGGGAAATAACATTCAGTACCCAGATGGCAATTCCTGAGCCTGAGTGGAAATGGCAAAAGTCTGATGGGACGTTGGATATGGATGCCCTGCTTAAGGAATTCCAGATTTTCTGGCAAGCGAATTCAGAAATATGGGAAACAAAGCTTAATTACCCTGAGGCCTTTCCCCACTTGCTGCTTATGGCATTTCTCCAGCGGGTTGCAAACGGACATGAGGGCGCCATGGATGGCGCTGAAAAAAAGCAAGAAGTTTGCGATAGCAAACTTCAAGTGCAAAACCGTCAAGGAGGACGGTTTTGCTACGAATACGCGGCAGGCCGGGGCAGAATGGATCTGGCGGTGGAATATAACGGCGCCTGGAACATAATCGAAATCAAACTGCTCCGTCAGGGGAAAACCTTTGAAGCCCTCAAGGAAGAAGGCATTAAACAGACGCTACGCTACCGGGACAGCTTCTCTCCCGCCCTGCGTTCCGCCGACGGAAAACCTGCACAATGTTATCTGGTTATTTTTGACCGCCGCCCTGAAAAACCTTCCTGGAAGGAACGGATTAAATGGCTGACTGGATCTGAAAATATTACAGTCGTCTGCTGCTGAGGAGTCACCACGAACCTCACTAACTAAACTACGGTATATCGTCATACCTGCCCGAATTGTTCCAGTACGTAAGCCCGCCGTTTCCGGGGTGGCCCAAAGACAAGAGAATTTGAAGTTTATTTGGTGTTCTCCGCGTCCTCTGCGGTTTCTCTTCATTTTTCTTATTATGTCATTTGACATTTTACGAACACTCAAGTATCGTCCTTATAATGCAAATTGATAAAATCACCGCAATCCTCATGGCCTCGGGTTTTTCCGCCCGTTTCGGAAACGACAACAAACTGCTTGTCCCCTTTCGCGGCAAGCCCCTTGCCCTGTATACACTTGATCTTGTTTGCGGTCTTTTGAAAACGGCGGATCAAAATCAGGACCACCAAAATCAATTGCCCGGCTTTGACCAAATATTTTTTATCACTGCTGATGATAAAGTGGCTGCCCTTGCAAGAGGTCTTCCGGTGACGGTGATACGCAACAGCGCGCCCGAAAAAGGCCAGCGGGAAAGTATACGGCTTGGGGTCGAAGTTTCTGACGCAGACTATTACCTGTTCTTCCCGTGTGATCAGCCGCTGCTCGACAGGGAAACCGTAAAGCGTATTATTGGAGCACGGCAGATAGGCTGTATTGTTCAGCCTTGTTTTGACGGCATTCCCGGTAACCCGGTGCTTTTTTCAGGTTTTTTTCGTGATGAACTTTTATCACTTGGAGAAGGGGAACATCCGCGGGATATCAAGAAGCGGCATCCTGAAACGCTTGTAAGCGTGGAAGCGGCAGGTCCCCTTACCCTTGTTGATATTGATGATCCTGAGACGCTGGAAAAATTGGAGCGGGATTGACAATGCGTATAGAACAGGCGTATAATATATTCGGATCTAAGATGATGGGAAAATGTACTTATTATGCGGTGTTTGAGCCCTCTGAAAATGGCAGCTTTTGTGTATACTGGCCTGATCTGCCGGGTTGCACTTCATGGGGTGAAAGTTTCTATCACGCCGAAAAAATGGCGGAAGAAGCGCTTGGTTTGCATCTGTATCAGATGGAACAAGACGGCGACATTCTGCCGGAAGCAACAATGCCGCCTTTTACAGAAATGCCGGCAGGCGCTGTTGTCGTGGCCATCACCATTTTCCCCGATATTGTAAAGAATGAACTGGATAACCGCGCTGTAAAAACAAATATTACTTTACCGGCATGGCTCAAGGATTGGGCTGGTTTGCAGGGCATTAATTTATCGCAGACTTTACAGACTACCTTGCGGCAAATGTATGAGCACAAGTCGCAAAAGACGGCATAAAAGCGGCTGAAATATTATTTAGTGATTGACTAAACGAAATTTTAGTGTATTATTATATTTATGGCAGATGAGTTAATCCGCTTTTTTGTTAACGGAAAAGAGGTTCAAGGCAGCGCTGATAAAAAACTCCTCAATTTTCTGCGGGATGATCTCCGTCTTACCGCCGCAAAAAATGGCTGCGGCTCCGGGGCCTGCGGGGCCTGTACCGTGCTGCTTGACGGTAAACCGGTTCGCTCCTGCGTCCTTACCCTTGGAAAATGCGAGGGGAAGAAAGTAGTTACCCTTGAAGGTTTAAACGAAAGGGAAAAAGAAGTGTATGCTTTCGCCTTTGCCGAGGCAGGGGCCGTGCAGTGTGGCTTCTGCATACCCGGCATGGTGTTAAGCGCAAAAGCCCTGCTTGATGTCAACAATAATCCCGATGAAACCGAAATCAGAAAAGCGATTCGTTCCAATATATGTCGCTGCACGGGCTATGTAAAAATAATTGACGCCATTGAAATCGCTGCCCGGCTTTTCCGGGAGGATGCCCCGGTTCCCCGTCAGGAATTTTCAGGCGGTATGGGGGAAAATTTCCACCGGGTAGACGCTGCGGCAAAAACCCTCGGTACGGGAAAATATGTTGATGATATTGAGTTTGACGGAATGATTTATGCGTCAGCTCTCCGTTCCGCCCATCCCCGCTCCCGCGTATTAAAAATTGATGTATCGGCGGCTCTTGCGCATGACGATTGTGAGGCGGTGCTCACCGCTAAGGATATTCCCGGCAATATCAAAATAGGCCACCTGGCCTTTATCTCCGACTACGATGTGATGATAGCCGAGGGGGATATTACCCGCTTTATCGGCGATACTATTGCCCTCGTGGTGTGCAAGCATAAGGAAAGTCTTGAAGAAGTAAAGGCTTTGGTACAGGTGGATTATGAAGTGTTCGAACCCCTTACGAGTCCCCAGATGGCGATGGCCGATGGCGCGCCACTTATTCATCAGAAAGAAAAAAATATTTTATCTCACGAACATCTGGTCCGCGGTGACGCCGATGCGGTTCTTGCAAAATCAAAGTACGTGGTGAGCCGCCATTATTCGACGCCTTTTACCGAGCACGCCTTTATGGAGCCGGAATGCGCTATCGCCATGCCGGAAGGTGAAGACGGCATTGTTTTGTATTCGGCGGGGCAGAGCATC
>JAISJS010000105.1 GCA_031261385.1 Treponema sp. | reverse complement strand
GATAACAGCGGCTATGGAAAAAGGCACCGGGCTTTCGGCATTTGGAAAAGCCGTTCCCCGGCGCTTTTTTGATGTGGGAATAGCCGAAGAACACGCGGTGACATTTGCCGCAGGGCTTGCCGCAAAGGGGCTTAAACCGGTGGCGGCAATTTATTCCACGTTTATTCAGCGCTCGGTGGATCAGGTTATCCACGATGTGGCCCTGCAGAATCTGCCGGTGACCTTTGCCCTGGACCGTTCCGGCTTTGTCGGGGAAGACGGTGAAACCCATCAGGGGCTTTTTGACATTGCCCTTTTCCGGCCCGTTCCGAATATGACCCTTCTGGCCCCTGCGTCGGAATCGGAACTGGCCCTCATGCTGGACTGGTCCCTGCGGCGGCCCGAAGTACAGAATTCCTTGAAGTATCAAAACCCGGGCCCGGTGATGATCCGTGATCCCAAGTGCCTCTGTCCTCCCGAAGACCCGGTTTTTTCCCTTCCCCTGGAAGCAGGGCGGGGGGTATTTGTCAGACAGCGTGGGGCGTCTGTCTGTCTTGCCTTTACCGGGAGCCTGTACCCCGAAGTCCTTGCCGCGGCGGAACAGCTTACTGCCGCGGGCCTTGCCGCCGATCTGTATAATTTGCGCTTCCTGAAACCCATCGACGAGGATTATCTTGCCTCCCTGATGAACCGCTACCGCCTCATGGTTTTTATCGAAGAAGGTGTTCGGGAAGGGGGCTTTGGGGAATATGCCGCGGAACTGGCCCTGAGGCGTAACTGTACCGGCAGGGTGTTGGTGATAGGGGTAGAGGGAAATTTTGAGGCGTTGGGGACACGGCAGGAATTATTGCAGATGAACGGACTGAATGGTGAGGGAATAGCCGGAAGAGTAACCGCAGAGTGCACGGAGAATTTACACAGAGGGCATTGAAATATTAACTCCGTGTTCTCTGTGCTACCTCTGTGGTTGATCTTTATTATTCAAGTATTATTATTCAAGTATTGTAGGTGAGTAATAGTATGAAAGATGATGTAGAAAAGCTTTTTCTCCCAGGCGGGGCGGTTTTGGATTTATCCGGGGCGCCATTGGTAATGGGTATCGTAAACTGTAACGATGATTCGTTTTTTTCGCCGAGCAGGGCGCGGAATGAGGCGGCGGTTGAAAGGGCGTTACAATTGGTCGAAGATGGAGCGGGGATCATCGACTTTGGGGGGGAATCCACCCGGCCCGGTGCGTCCTATGTTTCTGCTGAGGAAGAACTTGAGCGGCTTATCCCGGTAATTGAAGCGTTCCGCAAGCGGTCTCCCGTACCGGTTTCGGTGGATACCCGGAAAGCGGCGGTCGCACGGGCAAGCCTTGCGGCAGGCGCGGACATCATCAACGATATTTCCGCACTGGAAGATGATCCTTTTATGGCTCCTCTATGCGCCGAAAAGGGGGCCGCCGTGGTGCTGATGCACAAAAAGGGAACGCCTGAAAATATGCAGGACAAGCCCTGGTATACCGATGCTGCTTCTGAGGTGCACGACTATCTTTTGCAGGCGGCGGCGCGGGCGGAACATGCCGGTATAAGAAGCTCCCGTATCATACTTGACCCGGGGATAGGGTTTGGAAAACGGCTTGAGGATAACCTTCATATTCTCAATCGGCTTGCGGAAATCTGCCGCAGTGGTTATCCTGTATTGGTAGGGCTTTCACGGAAAACGTTTATCGGGGAACTGACCGGAAGGCCGGTTCCTGAACGGCTTGCGGGAACCCTCGGGGCCAATGCGTACAGCCTTCTGAAGGGGGCAAAAATATTCCGGGTCCATGACGTCAAAGAAACGGTTGATCTGGTAAAGGTGCTTTATGGAGTGGTTTCAGCGGGTAACTTCAATATATGATTTCGTCCGTCCGGTTCTGGATGTGGCGATCCTCGCCTTTCTGCTGTACAAGGTCTATGATCTTCTGGTCAAAACCCAGGCGGTCCAGCTTGTAAAAGGGGCGGGTTTTCTCGTTCTCATCTACGGAATTGCCTTTCTCTTAAAACTCACCACCCTCCAGTGGATACTTACTATTTTGGCGCCGGGACTTTTTATCGCGGTGGCTATCGTTTTTCAGCCCGAGCTGCGGAAAATCATCATCAGGCTTGGGCAGGGGGATCTGTTCCGCCCTGACAACAAGCCGCGGATCGGGCAGCTTGAATCGGTGGTGACTGCGGCAGAGATACTCGCCCAGCAGAAACGGGGGATGCTTGTGGTGTTTCCCCGGAAGATCAATATCAAAAATATTATTGATACCGGTACCAGGATGAATGCAGATATCTCTTCAAGCCTCATTGTTACGGTTTTTGAATTTGACGGCCCCCTCCACGACGGGGCCATGGTTATACAGAACGGGCGTATTGCCGCGGCGGGCTGCTTCCTGCCCCTGTCGGAACAGCAGGATATCCGGAAAAGTTTCGGGACCCGTCACCGGGCCAGTCTTGGGATGTCGGAACAGTCTGATGCGGTGGTGCTGGTAGTCTCCGAAGAAACCGGGGCTATTTCCCTTGCCTACGATTCAAAGCTTTATTACGACCTTTCCCCGATTGAGATTACCCGGAAACTCAGGGAGTTTTTGGACCGGGGACGGCGGGCGGAACCGGAACCGGAGAGCGAACAAAAAGAACTGACCCTTGCCGCATCCGCAGTTGATGAAGATAAGGATGGTTTCGTTGAATAGCGGAAAATTGCTTGCCAGAGCGGCGGAACATTGGCCTGCCAAGGTACTTTCCATAGCCCTGGCGATCATCCTCTTTGTTTTCCACCGGATGAGTACCCTTGAGGATAGAATTTTCTCCGTCCCCCTGCGGGTGGAAATCAACAATACCTTTGTTCCCGCAAGTCCTTATACCCGGATGATCCGGGTAACCCTGCGGGGGGACGCTGCCAGTATCAATCCGATTCTTGAAGATGATATTGAGGCCTATATCGACTTGCGGAAGTATGATACTGAAGGCTGGTACCGGGCTCCGGTGCAGATACGCAAATCCGGAACCGCCCTTGGGGTGGAACCTTTGGAAATTTCTGTGGAGCCCATGGAAATTTCCCTGCAGCTGGATCACAAGATCAGCAAGAAGGTGCCTATTACGGCAAATCTCCAGGGCAATGTTGAGTCAGGCTACGATCTTGTCTCCCATGCGTTAAGCCCCACCGAGGTGGTGGTTGACGGCCCTCTTTCGGTAATCGGCGATATTTCGGAGCTGTATACCGATTTCATCGATCTTGAAGGAAGGAACGCGGATTTTTCCGTTACGGTGAACATCCTTAACCGGGACCCTCTCATCGTTATCCGGGGAAACGGCCTGACGGATTTTCACGGCTTTATACGCAAGCCGGTGCCGGTGCGGAATTTTGACGAAGTTCCCATCATCATAACCGGATTAAACAGAAGGTTTGAAGCCGAACTTGATATCGGCGCGGGTACGGTACGGATTGAGGGCGGCCAGAATCAACTGGATCTTTTTGTTCCGCCCCCTGATTTTTTAACGGTGGATTGTTCATCCATTGTTGTTCCCGGCGCCTATACCCTGCCTGTTGCACTGAGCCTCCCTTCGGGACTGAATATCGTGCGGCGCTCGCCCCTGGAAGCGGTACTCACCGTCAAGGTAAAAGGCGGCTCGTTTTGATAATCGGCATCGGGGTTGATGTGGTTCAGGTGAACCGGCTGGAACGCTGGCGTACCAAGCCGGGGCTTCTGGAACGGTATTTTGAGAGCGGGGAGCTTTCTGCCGCATTGTCACGGGGCGCCGGGGCGGCGCAGTCCCTTGCGGTTCGGTTTGCCGCAAAGGAAGCCTTTGGTAAAGCGCTGGGTACGGGGCTTGCCGGTATTGCGTTAAAGGATATTATGGTGCGGAACTGCCGGAACGGAAAGCCGGAGCTTACGTGTTCCGGTACCGCCCGGTCGGCGCTGGAAAAGAGCGGAGCTAACAAGGTGCATGTTTCGCTT
>JAISJS010000103.1 GCA_031261385.1 Treponema sp. | reverse complement strand
TTACGGATCGCGGAATATACTCAACCACCTTCGTCTTGGTCTTCAATACAAAATCGTCGACTATTTCTTTGGCATAGGGCAAATTAATCGAATTGGCGATGACGCCGCCTAAAAGGGCGCCTCCGGAATTGGAATATTTGGATATACCCCTGAAGAGATTATTTGATGCATAAATCGACATAAAATCCGCCGATGAAACAGTAAAGACATGCTGGGCGATTCCTTCCCTGATGGGAACAGCGAAACCCCCGCACACCACATCGCCCAGGACATCGTAGATCACAAAGTCCAGGTCAAGTTCCTCGAAGACCCTCTGCTGTTTGAAGAGTTCAATAGCGGTAAATATCCCCCTGCCCGCGCAGCCTACGCCGGGCTGGGGCCCTCCGGACTCGACGCAGTAAACGCCGTTAAAACCTTCGAAAATGACATCCCTGGCATTGACCGCACCTTTTTCACGCAGGGTATCAAGAACCGTCGGAATGTAAACGCCCTTCCGCAGGGTATTGGTGGAGTCATTTTTTGGATCGCATCCGAACTGCATCACCTTATAGCCTTGTTTCGTAAGGGCGGCGCTGAGATTCGACGTAGTCGTCGATTTGCCAATACCGCCCTTGCCGTAAATTGCGATCTGTTTTGCTTTTATTGCCGCCATGGTCCTAACCTTTCATCCTTTCTAATTCAACGGAACCTTGCTCAAGGGGCGCCGCTTTGATATACGAGAAAGGATCTTTTTCGTACCATTCTTTTTTAAAGGGAAGCGGTACATTTGCCTGGATCTGCTTGTTGTACTCCCAGTTACGGAATCTCCTTACCAGGCGCCGGGCGAATTCAAATACTCCGTTATAACCCAGGTAGTTGTACTGCCTTCCGAACAGGGGAATGAGCGGAAGTCCGTGACGGCTCGTAACATTCTGTCCGCCGGGATGGACTACGCAGATATCTGGTTTGATCCGGTTAATAATGTTCGATGTTTCAAAAGGCTGGCTCGTAGCTACCGAGAACAAAACATCGTCAATATCATGGAGGGATTCGAACATGGGCTCCACAAAACGGTCGTAATGGTGTGCTTTAAAACCGATGACTTCCATTTCAAGCTCCTGCATGATCTCGGCGGAAGCAACAATACGGATTTCTCCTCCCAAAAGATACACCCGTTTTCCCCTGAGCTTATCCCGGTATGGGGGAAGGACTTTTTCAAGTTCTTCATGTTCGGTTTTGATTATCGCCTCGGCTTCCTTTTGAAGACCAAAAAATTCCGCAATTCTGCGAAGCCACTTGTCGGTGTTGTTCCTTCCTATGGGCATACTGTCGACCACAAAGGGAACGCCGTATTTCGATTCAAGGTGCTGGATAAAATAATCGTCATGGGTTCCGCAGACGCTGACATTCAGGCTTGACTCAAGCATGTATTGGAAATCCTCCGGTTCCGCGTATACCGGAAGGAAAGTTACCTGAAGATCCAGGGCCTCAAGAAGCCGGCGGATTTCAACTTCATCAGAGGCACTGATGGAACCGACATTGAGGATATTGACCCTCCGGCTTTTGCGGTACCGTTCGACTGCGAGCTTCTCGTCTTGTTCCCACAGATTGCTGCGCCGTTTCGGGAGCTTAACCAGTTTTTTGAGGTAACCGTGATATACCGAATCGTAAGCTGTCGCCATAAGCTTGGTCTTAAAACCTTCGCAGTGAACCGGTACCAATACGGCGGCGGTCTGTTTCTGCAGATCTTCAAGTATGCCATCCACGTCATCGCCTATAAGGGCCGGTACGCAGCTTACAGCGACGACGATTGTTTCAGGCCTCAATTCCTTGTCAACATAGAGAACTGCCTCACGGAGTTTTCGTTCACCGCCGGTGATTACATCGCTTTGGTCAAGGTTCGTACTGATGGTGATGATACCCTCAGCTTTCGGGTCCACCAGGCGTTTTCTCGCCCTGTTGGGGCCCCAGTTCTGTATCGACGCTATTCCGCAGCCCACTACGCCGTGAAGAATGGTTGCCGAATTCCGCAGGGAGTTGATAGTACCCAGCGAAAGATTAAACTGGCAGCCCTGGGATTCGGTAAATTTCCTTTGGGCAAGATTAGTACATCCGTTCATTGCAGCCCTCTCGCAGGTTTTTACCTGTCCGCAGACACCTCCGAAAGCTATTGCCGCTCTCAGCCGGTCTTCCCGTGAAGGCGGTCCCTTTCCATCCAAATAGTCATAAGCCATTGTTTACCTCCAGGTAATTAATACTATAAATTGGATACCAAATATGAAATGGTATCTTCTGTAAATGACAGCCCCCCGGTAAAACCGGCGTAGGCCTTGTTCATAACGCAGCGTCCCGTCAACGGATAACTTACCGGAACAAGGGCGTAATTGAATTCTTCAGTCAGGTTCCTTTCAATGCTCCCGCCGAAAACCACTGTAGGACTCATGGCATCGTAATAACGGGCGCCGTTGTTCCGGGGCCATATTTCGGTGAGATGCCGTTTCACCGATGAAGCGTCGGTCTCAAAAAATACGTGGGGATTAAGACCGGAATTGAGATTATTAAAAACCGACCGTACATAATCGCGCCGCTCATTGGGGATATCGTCGATAATTACCACAAGCTCCGGAATCCAGGAGAGTTCGTCCGAAATAAAACGGGTAATCGCCGGCGCGTAGTTTGAATCCGCCACTATAATGGAGTAACGCTGGAGATCCATGTCATTCAGGACATCGGCAATACGGAAAAAGTAATCGTAATAGATTTCCTTTTCTTCCTTTAACACTGCTTCAACTTTTTCATGGGGTATGGACAAGGCTTTCGCCACATCCCACAGGAATTTCTCGGATGCGAGAGCGCCAATGGGGAAGGGGGTCAGCAGGTAGGGAATACTGTGAACCTCTTCAAAAGTACGGGCGGTGTCGATTCCGACATTATTTGAAATAACAATATTGAGCGCTGCATTTCCCGCGTTCTTGAGATCCTCAAGGGTCTCGCCTTCCCCAAAAAAAGTATTTACCTTTAAGCCGAATTTACTGAGGAGCCGTTTGATTTCACGGAGGTTGCCTTTCCAGAAAATGTCGAAGGCCGGAACGATCCCCAGTATATTGACCGTGCGGATATCTTTTTTCTGCTGAGCCTTGATGTACTTTGAAGCCAGGCCCTGCATGACCAGTTCATAACCGTAAAAACTGTTTCCCTTAAAACTGGGTGTCGGGATTCCCAAAACAGGGGCTTTGCTGTTTTTAAATTCGCCGGCCACCGCCTCGGTATCGTCGTTGATCATATCCACCATACAGCCGGTAACGACCACGTACAGATCGCCGTCCACGATTTCAAGAGTAGACTGGATCTGTTCACGGAGCCTTGCCTCGCCGCCGAAAACAGCGTCCTGTTCGACTACGTTCGAAGACGGCA
>JAISJS010000026.1 GCA_031261385.1 Treponema sp. | reverse complement strand
TGGTACATCAGCGCGTCGATATGGTTTAAAAAATCCTTGATCGAGCGGCCTGAGTTGGTGGTGTAAACGTCATAGCCATAACTCATGGCGATTTGGTAGGGCCGCAGGTGTTTTTCGTTCTGGTTATTGATTGACTGCTGTATACGCGTCATAAGCATTTCAATGTTGTATTCGGCAGAGGCGGCAAGGACAAATTCGTCCCCGCCGTAACGGGCGGCAAAGTCCGAATGACGGATACAGCCCTTGAGGATAGTCGCCATATCCCGCAGGGCATTATCGCCTTCAAGGTGTCCCAGGGTGTCGTTAATCTGCTTAAAATGATCCATGTCGATCATCACAATGGACCACGATTCTTTGGCGCTGGAACGGGAGAGCTTTTCGATAAATTCATTGAAACTCTGCCGGTTACCGATGCCGGTAAGGCTGTCAATTTTTGAATCGCTTTGGATGATGAAAAAATAGATATACAGCAGCGCCCCGACGAAGCAGGGCCAGGTAAGGCTCCCCTGTTTGAGCAGGACGTCCAGGGTTGCCCCAAAGCCGGTAAGAAGGGCAAAAAAAGCGACGAGGTAAATCTGGGACTGTTTGAAATATTTTGACGCTAAAATCATTTCAAGAATTATCAGGGCAATCGGCAAATATGATATTATCAAACGAAGATTAAAAAGTTTTCCGTGGATGTAATCATTAAAAATTATTTCGCCGTTTTCCAATACTGTGGGACCTACAGAGAAATAAAAATGCAGGTACAGATTGGCAATAACGGATACAAAATAGACTGAAAGAAATACAAGCACAATGCTGATAATTTTCTTTGCCCGCCGGACATTATTATAGGCAAAATAATCAATAAAAATTACCATAAGATAATAGGTAAAATTCTGGGAAATGTAAAACAGGCTGTTAGTCAGATACAGGACGCTGGTAATTGCCGCCCCGGGTTTTCCCTTGAGCACACGGCAGATAAAATCCGAAAGGATCGCCGCGACCGCCACGGCAAGGATGCCAAGAACAAGTTTGCGCTGGAATTTATCGGTATTGTATTTGCTGCTGTAGTCCAGGGCGATGAGGATGACAATAAAGCATGATCCCAATGCGGTATTCAAATAAAAGGCAGGAAAGGGGAATGTAATCATTTTTTCTGGCCTCGCTTGTAGCTGCTGCGCCGCCGTTCGGTTTTTTGCTTATACATGAGGCTGTCGATATGGGTAAGGAATTCCTGTATCGACCGGTCTCCTCCGGCTATGAACACATCATGCCCATAACTCATTTCTATCCGGTACGGACGTATTTGTTTTTCATTCTGGGCGTCAATGGCCTGCTGAATACGGGCCATAAGTTTTTCAATATTATTTTTTGCCCTGGTAGCAAGTACAAATTCGTCTCCGCCGTATCGTGCGGCAAAATCCGAATGACGTATGCAGCCTTTGATGATCGCCGACATATCTTTAAGGGCGTTATCCCCTTCAAGATGGCCCAGGGTATCGTTTATCTCTTTAAAGCGATCCATGTCGATCATCACGATTGCATAAGGATCCTGGTTTAATCCCCTGACGCTTTGCCGTGAAAGTCTGTCGATAAATTCGTTAAAGCTGTACCGGTTCCCGATGCCGGTAAGGCTGTCGATCCGCGAATCACTCTTGATGATAAAAAAATATGTGTAAAGCATAGCCGCCGAAAAACACGGCCAAACAAAAGAGCCCGTACCCATCAGAATGTCAATGGTTGATCCGGCGCCGGTAAGAAAGAAAAATGATACAATTAAATAAAATTGATTTTTTTTGAACCGCTTGAATGACAAAATGGCGTCACCAATCGCCAATACTGCGGGGCTGTACCCTAAAATCATGCGGATAAAATATTTGTCCCCGTGAAAAAAATAATTGTCCGGACTAATATAAAAATAAAAACGGAAGCGCAGGTTCAACAATAAAATAACAATATGCACAATGGCGACAATCCACGCGGCAAGCATTATTTTTTTTGTCCGCTGTACATCTTTATGGGCAGTAAAATCGACAAAAATAAATGTATAAAAAAACGAAAGCACCTGAAATATATAATATACGGATAGTGTTATATAGAGCAGATAAAATGCTTCCTTGCCGCGATATCCGTTAAAAAGAAAAAAAATAATATCGCATGAAAGGGCAATAAAACTAAAGCCCAGGATGCGCAAAAAAATGGAGCGCTGAAAGGTGTCGGTGTTAAATTTTCTGATATAGTTAATAAATATGAGGACAAGCGTCAGGCCGGAGCCAAATATGGCGTTAATGGTCTCGGTCAGGTGCATGTTTTACTCATCTTCCGAACCGGGTTTGCCCCTGCATAAATTGGGCTGCTGCATTGGGGTTTTTGTTGAACTTTGCCATTTTTTTCATCATTCCGCGCATTTTTTCAAACTTTTTTATCAGGCGGGCAACTTCCGCCACCGAAGTGCCGGAACCGCGTGCAATTCTGCTTCGGCGGGAAGGGCCGATGATCAGGTGGTTTGCCCGCTCCTTCCGGGTCATCGAAGAAATGATCGCTTCCTGGGTTTTAAGGTCCGCCTTGTCGATATCTTCTTCGCTTACCTGGCCCTGCATACCGGGTATCATTTCCAGCATGGACTGAATGGAGCCCATCTTCTTTACCGACCGGAGCTGGTTTAGCCAGTCCTCCAGCGTAAAGTTTTCTTTTTCCATTTTTTTCTGGAGTTCCAGGGCTTCTTTTTGATCGATAACTTCCTGGGCTTTTTCTACCAGGCTTACCACGTCCCCCATGCCGAGGATTCGGCCCGCGACCCGCTCGGGGTGGAACGGCTCAAGGTCCTCGGGTTTTTCCCCCATACCGATAAACTTGAGGGGCTTGCCGGTAATGGTCTTGAGGGAAAGGGCGGCGCCGCCTCTGGTGTCGGAATCGAACTTGGTGAGTATTACCCCGGTCAGGCCGATTTTTTCATCAAAGGTTTTGGCAATGTCAACGGCGGACTGACCGGTCATTGCATCGGCAACCAAAAGAAGTTCATCGGGGCGGCTTGCATCTTTGAGGCGGGAAAGTTCCGCCATCATCGGTTCATCAATTTGCAGGCGGCCCGTGGTATCGATGATCAGCGTGTCGATCATATTTTTACGGGCATAGTCCAGCGCATCCCGGTAAACTTTTGTACTGTCTTTGGCGCCGTCTTCCTTGTGAACCGGCACGCCGATTTGGCCGGCCAGGACGGCAAGCTGCTCCATAGCTGCGGGCCGGACCAGATCGCAGGCGACAAGGAGCGGCTTGCGGCCTTCTTTTTTCAAGCGCAGAGCCAGCTTGGCGGAACTGGTAGTCTTACCGGAACCCTGAAGCCCCAGCATAAGTATCGTAGAAATGGTATCGGGCCCTTTAAGCTGAAGCTCCTGCGCCGATTTACCGTTGGGGCCCGGCTCCGTATCACCTAAAAATGAAACTAATTTATCGTGAACTATTTTGACAAACTGCTGGCCCGGGTCCACCGAACGGAGAACCTTTTCCCCTTTGGCCTCCTCGACAGTAGCATTGACAAAACGGCGAACCACCCTAAGGTTTACATCGGCCTCAAGAAGGGCCATTTTAATGGCGTCCACCGCATCATCAATATTTTTTTCGGTGATGGAAGATTTGCCTGCGACAAAACGCAGTGCATCGGAAATTTTTTGGGTAAGTTTATCAAGCATGGGTTGCTGCCTCGCTGCTGCGTTGATCTTGTTTATGCTGGAATACTTTTCTGCTTAAGCCCTGGAGAAATTCTTCTATCAGTTGATCGGTTTTGGTAACATACGTATCGTAGCCGTAACTGATCGAAAGGTCAAAGGTTTTATCCGCCCGGTTGTTATAGTCTTCAAGCGTTTTTAAAAACCGGTAGAGCATGATATCAATATTGAGCCGCGATTTATCATCATACTCCGACTTAATATACTTTTCTTTCATGGCGACAATAAATTCATCATCGCCGATACGGGCGACAAAGTCCGACTGGCGGGAACATTTTTGAAGGATCATCGCCAGGTCCGACAGCGCCTTGTCCCCGCCTTCAATTCCGTGCTTGTCATTTATTTTTTTAAGGCCGTTGATATCAAACTGGGCAATAACGTACGACTGTTTTTCTTTCATGCGTATTAACTGGTTGATAAATTCGTTGAAACTGGAGCGGTTCCCTATACCGGTAATATTGTCCTGGGTGGTATCACTTTTAAGAATGTAAAAATAACCGTGGAGCATTCCTGCGGTAAGGAAGGCCCAGATAATATTCCCCCCGGGGAAAATCAAGTCCAGCGCTGCTCCTGCTCCAACCAGAACGGCAAAAAGGATGATGATATACACATGCATTGATTTGAGAAACCGTGCGGACAAAAACAGATCGACAATCGCCATTACGATGGCGGTATAGCCCAGATAGAAACGAACCAGCGACATTGTGCCGTTGGTAAACCGGTTGTCCGCCGATATGGAAAAATAGAAGCCGTAAGAAATATTCAACACCATAACTACGGCATTGACCGCCATGATCCCGAGGACGATGTAGACAAATTTTCTGACCCGTGCGCTGTTTTTATTTGCCAGATAATCGATGAACACTACGACAAGGTAATACGATAAATTCTGGAAAATAAAATAAATGTTGTTGATAATAAGGAGCAAAATATGGACAGCGCCGCCGGGCCGCCCGTCAAGGACAGACGCAGCGAAGTTTGCAACAATCGAAATAAAAACGGCGATAAGGACCGAAAGGTATATCTTCCGCTGGAATTTGTCGGTATCGGTTTTTCGGACGTAATTAAGGAAAACCAGTATGAGGACGAGGCCGGTACCAAAAACGGGGTAAAGGGAACTGCTGGTCATAATAAGTCCTTCTTATAATTTTACTTATCCTAATTCATTCAGGAAATTCTGCAAAAAATCAAGCGGTTCAATTTCCCGGTTAAGGATTTGATAGAGCCCCACCGAAACAGGCAGCTTGAGATGATGTTTTTCTGCCAGAATGGCGACATATTTTGCTGCGGCGACCCCCTCGGGGAGGTAGCCCACTTCGCTAATCCGTTCCAGGAGATCCTCAAGGTTTTTAAAAGGCGCAAGGATGTTTTTTTCGATGATCTCCCTGCCGAAACGGCGGTTTCGCCCAAAAACCGAACGGCAGGTGACGTCGAGGTCGCCGATTCCCGAGATTGAGGTGAAGGTTTCCGGGTGCGTCGCCCCCATCGCCATGCCGAGGGTCTGAATCTCGTTGAGGCCTGCGGCAAGGAGCAGGGATTCGGTGCCGTCGCCGAACATATCGGCGTTTCCGGTTTTCATGGCGTCCAGCATACCAAAAGCGATGGCGATAACGTTTTTTGCCGCCGCCGCCACCTGAACACCCCGGACATCAAGCGAGGAAAAAACAAAAAGCCGCTTGCTTTTAAGCAAATACCGGAAACGAATCGAATTTTTGGCGTTTTCACTGGCGGCGACAAGCCCGGTGATCTTTCCCCGGGAAACTTCTTCTGCATGGCTGGGCCCGGCGATATACACCAGGGAATGATGGTAAAACCCCGGCAGATAATCCTCCAGTGTTTCCAGGATCAGCCGGGGACCCCTGGCGCCGGGTAAAAAGCCCTTGGTAATGACCCCGATGGCAGTTTCCCCCTCCCGGATGGAAGGAACTATCAGGATACGCTTTATAAGGTCCAGCAGGTACATGGACGGGGCTGCCAGAATCAGGAATTCCCTCCCCGAAACAGCTTCTTCAATATCGGTAGTCGCTATAAGGGTTGGGGGCAGCGTCACCCCCGGCAGAAACCGGGTATTGGTGTGCTGTTCATTGATTTCCGCCGGGGAAACGTCCCCCCGGCTCCAGAGAACTACTTCTGTGCCCTTTTCGGCAATGACCTTTGCCAGGGCGGTTCCCCATGCTCCTGCCCCTAACACCGCAACATTTGCGCTCATACCCGCTCCTTTACAAAAGATACACTATAGCAGCCAAAAATACTATATTTTAGTACCAAAGTGCGTTTCCATCTTCCCATTGAAAAAGCTCAGACGGTTTAAAAAAAAGCGCTATTTCCCGCTCTGCGCTGGCGGGAGAATCCGAAGCATGGACAATATTAACCCGGGTTCCGGCGGCAAAATCCCCCCGAATGGTCCCCGGCAGGGCAGAATCGAGGCTTGTGGGCCCGATAAGGCGGCGAACCACGGAAATTGCCTCCTCTCCCTCCAAAACCATGGCGACAACCGGCCCGGAAAGGGTGTATTTTACGAGTTT
>JAISJS010000364.1 GCA_031261385.1 Treponema sp. | reverse complement strand
ATCGGAAGAAATTTAACCGCAAAGTCGAATAAGTTAAAGAAGGGATAAGAAAATTTTCTTCCTTTTTCGACTTCTTCGACTTTGCGGTTTGTATTCTCTCTTGAATTTGGAATTGCTGTTTGTCGTGGCCGACCTCTAGACCACCAAGCCATAAAATGCTATTCTTTAAATTCATCAACTAATTCTTTTTATACTGAGAGGTGCGATTTTTATGGCTTCCAAAGGGAAAAAACTAACGGTTCAGGAAGATAATTCTGCAAAAGAGGAACTTGCCCATCGTTTTAAGGCGAATCCGTTCCTTTTTATCGGTACCGTGATCATACTTATCATCGTTATAATCGCCTTTGTGCTGGTTCCTGCCATTCCCGGTGTATCTGCAGCGAGGATGAATGATTTGAATTTCGGCGCGTACGATAAAGCCCCCATCGACTATGTGCGGGGGGGATATTTTGCCCAGATTCAGGCAAACATCGAAAACAATATGCGTGACCAGATAAACGAAAGCAATTATCAGTATGCAAGCTATCAGGTTTGGCGGCAGGCTTTTGAAGAAACCGTAATTCATACGGGGATACTCCAGGAGATGAAAAAGGCCAGGTATTCTGCCCCGCCCAAGGCCGTGGACAGGCAGGTGGCGCTGATGCCGGATTTCCAGGAAAACGGGCGGTTTTCGGCGGCGCGGTATGAACGGCTTGATAACAACAGCCGTTTGGCCCTTTGGCAGCAAATCCGGGAGGGCATTACCGACGGGAATTACCGGTATGATGTGACGAGTTTGAAAAGCCCTGCCGCGGAAGCTGAATTTATCAGCCAAATGGCTTCCCCCCAGCGGACATTTGATATGGTCGCCTTTTCCATTGATTCATATCCTGATTCAGAAATAAGCGCGTATGCTGCGGCAAACCCCGGCCTCTTCCGTACTACCCATCTTTCAAAAATTACGATCAATTCCAGCGAACGGGAAGCCAAACAGATCCTTAAATCCATCAAAGATGAGACGACAACGTTTGAAGATGCCGCCAGAGCCCACTCTCAGGACGAATACACTGAACGGGGCGGGGATATGGGGATCAAAATGGCCCATGAACTTTCAATCGAGGTTCCCGAATCCGCAAGTGAAACGCTTACCCATTTACCAAAGGGTGAATACAGCGAGATTATCAAACTTGAGACCGGCTGGGCTTTTTTCAGGGCCGAAGACGAGCCCTATGCGGCTGATATAACAGACAGCGCAGCCCTGGATAAAGTCAGGTCATATATCAACAATTTTGAACGGGGCCGGATGGAAGACTGGGCGATTGCCCTGGCGGAGAATTTTATCGATCTTGCAAAGGAAAACACGTTTGATCAGGCCGTATTTGCCCAGGGGCTCGACAAGCGTCATTTTGGACCGTTCCCCGCCAATTATGGCAGCGTCGATCTTTTTTCCTCACTTTCTTCCGCCAACGTATCGGAGCTTTCAGGCGCGGATTCAAACGAGAATTTTTGGAAAACCGCTTTTGCCACTCCGCTCCTTACCCCCTCGGCGCCGGTAGTTCAGGGCAGCAACATACTGGTTCTGCTTCCTCTGGAGGAGAGCGCCGCCGAAGATACGATTGTCGAATATATCGCCTCGACATTGTCGGGGTATTGGCTGAGTTCCAACACCGAGCAATCCCTGCGGTCCTACTTTCTCAATAGTGATAAACTGGAGGATCGTTTCTTTGAAACCTACCTCCGTCTCTTTATGCCGAACTGACCATGGCCGACATCCCCCGGCAGATAAACGCGCGCCGGGGATTTTCGGTTTCTTACCGGGGGAAAACCCTCCTCTCTGCGGTGGACCCGATAGGTCAGGCGGAGAGGATAGTGGACACCGCCGTATCTACGGCGGCAGGTACGGCGGCAAGGGACAGGACCCTGTACTTCTGTCCATCCCCCCTGTACGGTTACGGTCTTGAAAAGCTCCTCTCAAAACTCGAAAAAAATTCGGCAATTCTCTGCATCGAACTTGATGAACAACTGCACGCACTTTCCCTCCGGGAGATTAACGCCGGCGTATTGGCCCATCCCCTTCTGCGTCTGACAGGTATTGCAGACCCGGGCGGCCTCTGCAATTTTGTGCGAAGCGCCTGGGGTTCACGGACGTTCCGCCGGGTGGAAGTCCTCCGCCTTACCGGAGGCTGGCGGCTTGACGAAGAACGCTACGAGGCCCTTGCAGAGACACTCAGGCAGAATATCGCCCTTGATTGGGCAAATGCCATGACCCTGCTGAAGCTGGGCCGCCTGTACATCCGTAACGCCATCAGGAACCTGTCCCGTATCCCCCAATTTCCTTCAGTCTCCGGTATTTCCTTTGGGGATGATCCGGCGCTGGTTCTTGGCGCAGGACCTTCCCTGGATGGGCTGCTGGATGATCTGAAACTTCATTTTGGAGACCGCCTTGCAGAACCTTCCCGGCGGCCCTTCAGGATACTCTGCGTAGATACTTGCCTCGGCAGCCTTAGGGCGCGGAACATCAGGCCGGATCTGGTGATAGCCCTGGAAAGCCAGCACTGGAACCTCCGCGATTTCACCGGCCTCGGGTGCTGGCAAATTCCTGTCGTAATGGATCTTTCTGCCCTTCCCGCCACTGCGGATGCCGTCGGCGGCAGAGGTTTTCTTTTTTTTACCCCCTGGACAGATTTACATTTTTTTAAGCGGCTTGATGCAGCGGGCCTCCTCCCGGAGACATTTCCCCCGCTGGGATCGGTCGGGTTAAGCGCCGCCGCCATTGCCCTGCGTATCAGTTCGGGGCCGGTGATCACAGGCGGCATAGATTTTTCCTTTACGATTGACAGCTACCACGCACGGTCTGCCCCCGGCCATCTTGAAAAACTGCGGCGGCAAAACCGTCTGCGGAGTATCCTCAACGCCGACGCCGCCTTTGGGCGCTCTGCTTTCGCCGCCGTTTCCAAAAATGGCCTTCCGGTACGGAGCAATCCTGCCATGCGCGGATACCGCGATCTTTTTGAACGGGAATTTTCCGGCGGAACACGGCTCTTTGATGTTTCCGGCAGCGGCCTCCCGCTGGGAATCAAAATACCGGACAACGAAGAAGCTTTTGCCCTGCTTGGTTCACGAACTGACGGCACAGGCGGGCGTGATCACCCGGCCCTGAATAACGCCGGTATCTCCGGTGCAATGAATACAAACAAACTGAACGGAACAAGCGGCCTTGCGCAAAAAACTGCGGCCTTTATCAATGGTGAACTGAAATCCCTTATACTTCTTAAAGCGATACTCACCGGCGAGAAAACGATGATGGAAACACACGGTGAATCTTTGATTCGTCTGGAAGAACTCCTTGAAACCTGTGATTACCTTTGGTCACACTTTCCCGACTGCGCCGCCACAGGGGGACGACGTCCTGCCGCAGCGGACACCGGGTTTCTTAAACGGGTGCGGGCGGAGATCGATCCGTTTATAAAATTGTTTGAATTGGCATTAAGAGAAATGGAAGATTAACCGCAGAGGACGCAGAGGAATAACCGGAAAAAAGGCAGTATTAATCCTTAATCTTTCTCTGCGAACTCTGCGTTCTTTTATCTTTTCTCGGTGCTCTCTGCGGTTTTGTTTCCTCTTTTTATTCGTCCTTGGTTTTCAGCACCGCTAAAAATGCGCTTTGGGGGAGTTCCACGTCGCCGACCATCTTCATGCGCTTTTTGCCTTCCTTCTGTTTTTCCAGAAGCTTGCGTTTGCGGGTGATGTCGCCGCCGTAGCACTTGGCAAGAACGTCTTTGCGCAGGGCGTTGACCGTTTCCCGCGCAATAACCTGGCTCCCGATGGCGCCCTGTATCGCAATCTTGAACTGCTGACGGGTTATCTCGTCCCGCAGCCGCTCGCAGACCACCCGTGCGCGGTCGTAGGCATTGGGCCGGAACACCAGCTGGGAAAGGGCGTCTACCTGTTTGCCGTTGATAAGAATATCAAGTTTGGAGAGCTCGGTTTTTTTGTAATCGGTAAGGTCGTAATCAAACGAAGCATAGCCGCGGCTGATACTTTTAAGGCGGTCGTAAAAATCGAAAAGAACTTCTGCCAGGGGCATATCGTACACCATCTCCACGCGCTTCTCGTCAAGGTAGGTCATGTTGGTTTGGACGCCGCGCTTTTCCAGGCACAGGGTCATGATGTTCCCGAGGTATTCGGTCGGGGTGATTACTGCGGCGCGTATATACGGTTCCTCGGCGCCTTCGATGCGGCCCTCATCGGGGTAATCCGTGGGATTATCCACCATTATTTCTTCAGTTGAGCCGCCGGGACCGCTGCGGATCTTCACCCGGTATTTAACCGAAGGGGCGGTAAAAATTACCGACTGATCGAACTCACGCTCAAGCCGTTCCTGAATTACTTCAAGGTGAAGGAGGCCCAGAAAGCCGCAGCGGAAACCGAAGCCCAGCGCGGCCGAAGAATCTTTTTCGTAAATCAGTGAAGCGTCGTTAAGTTTAAGTTTTTCCATGCTGGTACGCAGTTCATCATAATCATTTGAATCCACCGGATAAATCGACGAGAACACCACCGGCTTAACCTCACGGAAACCGGGCAGCGGGGCCGGACAGGGGTTCTCCGCGCCGGTCACCGTGTCCCCCACCCGCACATCGCTGACGGTTTTAACACCGGCAATGATGTACCCGACATCCCCGGCGGAAAGAACACCGGTCTCAACCAAAGCAAGTTTAAAGACTCCGACCGTCTCCACGTCATAGTCGGAGCTATTGTACATAAAGCGGATCTTCATCCCCTTTTTAACTTTACCGTCAAAGATACGCAAATGCACCACAACTCCCCGGTAGGGATCATAATGGCAGTCAAAAATCAATGCGCGCAAAGGAGCGTCAGGATCGCCTGACGGAGCGGGAATACGCTGTACGATGGCTTCAAAAAGTTCATCGACACCGGTCCCCTGGCGTGCGGAAACCAGCAGGGCTTCATCGGAATCGAGCCCCAGGTCTTTATCGATTTGCCGTTTTGTCTCGGCAACATTGGCTGCCTGCATATCAATCTTGTTGATCACCGGAACGATTTCAAGGTTGTGTTCCAGGGCAAGGTACATATTGGAAAGGGTTTGTGCCTGGACCCCCTGGGTTGCATCAACGAGAAGCAGGGCCCCCTCGCAGGAATTAATTGCACGGGAAACTTCGTAGGTAAAGTCAACGTGTCCGGGGGTATCGACAAGGTTAAGTACGTAGTCATTGCCGTCGGCAGCGGTATACGGGATAGTCACCGCCTGGCTTTTTATGGTTATCCCCCGCTCCCGTTCAATGTCCATATTATCAAGGATCTGATCCTGAAAATCCCGGTCCTCTACCAGATGGCCTTTTTGGATAAGCCGGTCCGCCAGGGTTGATTTTCCGTGATCGATATGGGCGATGATGCAAAAATTACGGATCAGCCTGGTTTCTGTCATGATTCAAGATACCTCTAAAATGCATAAATCTCAAGTGAGTTTTACTCACAAGTGAGCAGAGCTCACAAGGTATCAGGAGAATCCAGCAGGGCGGGAAGCTGCATTGTGGTTTCCATAAAGCCCATGCGGCGTTTTTTTATATTGATTTCCATCAGCGCATAGCCGTCTTTTTCCATGACGTGAAAGCCGCGGATCGATACGGGGTCCTGATCCGAAATACCCGCTTCATCGGCGATGGAACCGCGTATCACCTTTTTTACCAAATAAGATGATGTATAGTTTTTTCCGTCCGACGGAGAAAGGACCAGGCCGAACAGGGGGGCGGCCATACGTTCCCTGCTGTCAATTTTTGCCGCGTCTGCCAGCGGAACATCGGGGCGGGGAACAGTCATCATCACCCGGCGGCGCCCGTCGGAAGTTTCCAGGGCAACCAGTTCGCCGGGCCGTGTCTGGAAAATCGTGTCCTGCAGGGCGGGAATAAGCGCCCCCTGGGGAGCGTTGATTTTTTCGCCGTTCACCGTTTTAATCAAAACGCCTTCGTTTACCCGGTGTTCCGATGCGGGGGTATTGGGGGCGGCGTAAATGATCTCCGCCCCGGCGGAGGTTTCGCTTAACGTGAGCCCCAGCCAGGGGCGAAGCGCCTTTCCCCCGGTTATCATTGCCGGAAGGGCGGCGGCAAGCCGTTCGGCGGGAACGGCAAAGTTGAGCCCCTGGTACTGTTCAATGCCGGCAAACACAATCCCCACAAGCCGCCCCGAGGTATCCACTACAGGCCCGCCGGAATTGCCGTGGTTCACCGCGGCGTCAATCTGGATAACGTCCCCTATCTGGAGAAAGCGCCGCCCGAGTGCGGAAACGATCCCCGAGGTCACCGTTTTTTCAAGGCCGCCCGGAGACCCGATGGCAAGCACGGTATCCCCGACTTTTGGAATTACCCGGTCCACCACGGAAAACACATATTCAGGTTTATGTTCGGTTTTGATCAGTGCAAGGTCCATGGCCTTGTCCCAGCCTATCACCCTGGCGGGGAAGCGGGGGCTCGTGGAATCTCCCATGCGTATATACATACGGGAATAGCCTTCGTAAGTGGGATCAACCTCGCTTTCAATGACGTGATAATTGGTAATCATAAGCCCTGAGGCATCGACAAAAAAGGCAGATCCCAGGATACGATCCGGTATTCCCCTGCCCCGTTCTATTCTGAACCCGCGGTCAACCAAAACGGTGGCGACCCCCTTGATCATGTCGGCGGCGCTGTCGGCGCCCTCTGCATATTCACGCAGGTTTTCGTCTATTAATGCGCCGGAAGTTCTGCCCGCAGGAACGGCCTTTACCGCCGCCGCGAGGAAAAATGCCGCGGCGCGCCGCTGCTTAACCGCAGCGGCCTGTTCAAGAAAAAGGAGGCTGTCATCAAAGGAGAGGGGATTTAATTCGTGGGATCGTACCGCCGCAAGAAAGGCGCCCAGATTATTGCCGCTTTCCAGCTGCTTTTTTGCCCCGGCAAGGATGAAGTCAGGCTCGGTCCCGGTATTTTTTACCGGGACGCCAAGGCTGGAAAGGGAACGGGCAAGGGAAGCCGCATCATCCCATCGCTGTTCTTCAATCGCCTTGATTTGGGATTCTTTTAATTGCTCCACCGCCTCTGTTTCCAGGCCGTTGAGCGTTTCCGCACTGTCTGCATCATCTGTTGCGTAAATCTCCCGGTAGATACCGATAAGGTTAAGCGCCCGTGCAGGGTCCTCCGCTGCGTAACGTTTGATATTATCAATACGCACATCGCCGGTACTCCGGTGCGGGGCAAGCCGTTTTTCCTGCATCGATGTTGATAAACAGGAGAACGAAAGAATTGATAACAGAAGTACTAAAATGTGAAAACTGCCGTTTTTTTTACTTTTTTGAAGAATCATTAAGCGCATTTCCTGCCTTTACTTCAGAATATTCCCTGACGCCGTCCTTGTCCATATCCCATGAATAAACAACTGAACCGTCGGGAAGATACTGTTCGGCCGTTTCATAAATGCCGTCTCCGTCCCAATCGCTCTCGGAAAATTCGATGACCGCCCTGTAGTCTATAAAATCATCCTCGGGTGATACTTCGGCCGCGCGAAAACGGCGCATGGTCTCCATACGGGAATCATAATCCAGATCGACCCATTGAACCGCGGGCCGCCCAAGCACAAATTCGGTGACAGACACCGGGCGGCCCCGTAAAATCTCAACTGCCCGTTTTGGTATGCCCCGATCCAAATCGATCCATTCCACCGCATCCTTAAATTCACCGCTGGGCCGCCGGATGGTTACAGAAAACGAAACAAGGGACCGCCGGGTAAGCCGCACGCTTTCAACATCAATAACCGGATACAAAAAAGCGGAAAAACCGGCGTCGGCTGCCAGGGTGATAAACCGTACCGGACTCCACAGGAATTCGCCCGGACGGGGTATATAAGTAACTCCACCCATTTCGGAACGAAGCACTCCCGGATATTGTTCCCAAAAGACCAGCGTTTTTTCCGGATCCGATGGATCCGGCTGCTCTGCCCATTGGGGAACACCGCCTGCGTCAAAAACAATATGCAATTCGGCAAGCCCGTCCTGATCCCCGTCATAAAAATATTCCTGAATGATCCCGTCCCGGTAACGGGTATGCGACTCGGGGTATCCGTCCCTGTCATCATCGCCTGAGATAAAAGCTGAATATACTGAAAGTTTCTCTTTAAAAAGATTCCGCGCCGCATCAGTTTTAAGGAGGCGGTAAACCGAAAGGATCAGGGCCTTATCAAGAGAGCTATCCTCCGGAGAAAATAATTCTTCCACTGCCGCTGTTTCGGCAAGTACCCCAAGGTACAGCGTCACCGGGATCAAAGACGTATCCGGTATGTTTATTCCGCGGTACGCTTCCACAAGGCGGCGGGCCGCTTCGGCATCCCTGATAAACGGAGCGGCAAGCGGGGCAAGGCCGGGATCGGCGTCGATCAAATACGGAAGCCGCTGCAAACAAAGATCCAGCAGAGCCTGTTCGTTTTCTTCGGGATTTCTTCCACGGCCCTGTTCAAGTGGAGCAAATTCCCGGTGAAAAAATTCCAGCAGAATCCGCGCCGGACGGGAATCCCGGGGATACCTTTCCAGAGCCTCAGCGCTGCGGCGGCGGAATTCGGCAATGTCGGGAAGATCCCGCAATGCCCGAAGTGCAAGAACGGCGGCGTCTGCGTTTTGCCCGGCCTGCGCAAGAGAAGCATGAGCCGCGGAAAAATTCCGCAGGGCAATAAAGTTTTCCGCCTCAAGGAGACGGGCCTGCGGAGCAGAATAAACCGTCCACCGGTCTGCTTCAAGGGCACGATGCAGGGCCTCCAGCACTTCTCTGCGGCCTGAGTTTTCGTGAGAGCGGGCCAGGGCAAGGAGGTACGAAATATCCGAAGAAACATCTGCATAATCGGCGGCCCGTTCAAGGGCGGAAAGGGCCTCTTTCCAGCGGCCTTCGGAAATAGCCTGCTCTGCCCAACTGCGGTATTGCTCAGCGACAGCAGCCTCACCCTGCGCGTGGGCAAGTGTTACAACTGCGGCAAAAACCAGCGCCGCAAACAGGGGGCGTTTCATGTTAAGCCTCATGGTCTCCGTTGATCAGAGATGCGGTATCAACCCTCGGCTCAAGGCCGATAAGGGAACGCACCTCATCATCCACAAGCGTCTCCCGGGAAAGAAGGGCATCGGCAAGTTTTTCCAGTTCGGGTTTATGCGCTGAAATAATTTCCCAGGCAGCTTCCTGCCCCTTGTCGAGTATCTGTTTTACCGCCTTGTCTATCCGCTGGGCGGTATCTTCAGAATAATCTTTGTGACGGGCAATTTCTTTCCCGATAAAGATCGGCTCATCTTCCTGCCCGTACGCCACGGGTCCGACATCGTCATCCATGCCCCATTCACAAACCATG
>JAISJS010000357.1 GCA_031261385.1 Treponema sp. | reverse complement strand
ACCGACATTCTTTGAATACGCTTGAGTATCCGTTCCGCAACCTCCGGTTTGGGAATACGCGGAATACCATGCTGCGACATGGGCGCGTCATACCCAAACTCAATGGGCTGTATGATGATCTCTTGCAGCTTTCCACCGTCATATTTAAGCCGGGCGGTAACTGACTCCAATGACTCCATGTTTTTAAGATCCTTGTGCTTGGTTACCGACTGGGGCGGCCACATATCCATGTTCATCTCGGTTTCCGTGGTCTCGCTGTAGAACGGATCCAGATGGTTATCCTGATACCTGTCAGGTCCCGCAGGGGTTCCCCAAAGCTGATAGATAAAACTTGCAAGGCTGTAGAAGATCGGCTTTCCCTTGTAGATTTCAATGCCCCGCAAAAGATGAGGGCCGGTGGCAAAAAACATATCTGCGCCGTTATCAATGGATTTATGGGCCAGGTCGACGAGGAACTGTGAGGGAGGCTCCTGCAGAAAATCCAGATGCCGGAGCACATTGTTGTTATCGTGGGAGTGAACCGTAGCGATCATAAAATCCGACCACTCTTTACCCTGCCGTATACTCCGCAGATTAAGACGCAGATCGTCGGCGTTTACAGGGTAATTGAGGCCGCAGGGACGATCCCCTTCCTCAAACATGGTGGTGTAGATGATTGCCTGTTTATTGGCATCGCCAATCTTTCCATACATACGTTCCAGTAACGCTTTTACTTCGCTGCCGTCAGAGGTAATATGCCCGGCGTGCTCTTCCATGGCCTTTTTTGCATATTCCGCTTCAAACGCCTTGATCTTTTTTATGCCTTCATAAAGTTCCGGCGGCAGTACAACGCTGGGCGTTACCCGCAGAAAATTGATCCCCGGCGCGCCGTTCCGGTTGCCGCCCTGATAGGCCGCCATTTCCATGCCGCAGTCGGCGCTGCGGGAAGACTGGTTATCCACCCTGCCGCCGCTCAGCGAGACCGTCATGGCAACAAGTCCTATACGGCCTTTGGGCGTTTCCAAAAATTGCGGCGCACGTGCGTCTTCAAGGTTGATCCCGGTACCGGCATACACAATTCCTGCGTCACGCAAATAACCGTTGCTCTTGAGCATTTCATCCACACCCTGATCGGTGGAATGGTTGCTGGAGCGGGCAACGAGCTTTATCCCCAAAGCCTTGACATCGGCGGCGACTTCTTTACAGCCCTGTAATCCGCCTATTCTGCTGCCCTGAACGCGCAGATCGCCAAAGTTGGATTCCATGTTTGCCACCGCAACATCGCTTTCCTTTATCGGGTCCAAAACTCCGCGTACCGCAGGATCAGTCAAATGGGAAACGGGATTGGATTGGATAATGTCGCCCATCACGCTGACGGTAAACGGAACTTTAATCGCGGGATTCGCAAAATGTTCTTCCCGCATTTTTACAATCGCCGGATGATCGGCGATCTCAGGATATTTTTTTTCATCGCTCATATTGACCTCCAAATGTTAGATAAAAAATTATTACAGCCAAATTAACGGGATCATGATCATTGCCGCTATCAGCGACGGCAGAAATTCAACCACTAAGCCCCACTTGGGAAAGAAGCTTGGTTTGTAGCCGCCCATATTCATGATGAAGGCAAGAGAAGGAGAAGCCATAATGCTCAGGTGACACATGGCGCTGCCCACAAGAACTGCCATGGCATAGGCATACGGCTCAATGCCCTGGGCTATCGCGATACTGATGGCGATAGGCGTCATCAGGGCGATAGTGCCGGAATCCGACATGAACTGGGTAATAACGGCGGTAACCATCAGGATGATGAAAACCAGCAGGACCGGAGAGGCGCCGGCGCCGGTGAACCCGAGGATACTCTGACCGATAAGCGTACCAATGCCGGAAAGTTCAACGCCCTTGGCGACTGCCGTCATACTTCCGATAAGAACGATGGTATTCCAGCTTATCGCACTGAACATCTGCTTTGGCGTAATGCAATTGGTAATAAGACAGGCAAGGCCGCCAAGCACTGCATAAACCGACAGGGGAACTTTTAAAAAGTTGGTTACCATTCCGGCAATGGTCAACAGCAGGATAGCCAGAACAATACCCATTTTAACGGTGAACTTATCGGGAAGATCCCCTTCCTTTTTCTCCGCGGCGGGAACATCGGGCATTACCATTGTTTTGGGCAGCACCCTTCTCCCGAGAAAATAAACCGCGGGAAGCGCCAGAAGCAGCCGGGGTATGCCGTACCAGGAAACTTCAAAAAAGTTCCACATCCGGTATCCTGCGGATTCAAGGAGCGCGGCGCTGATAATCACCATGCCGCCGCTCAAAGTCAAATAGGATCCCATAAGGCTGCCGGACATATAAAACCCTACCGTCCGTGACATGGAAATTTTTGAAGAGATCGCCACGCTGCACATCAGCGGGTACATTATCATCAACACCGAAGACCCGTTCATCGAAGTTGCCAATAACGCGCTGACCAAAAGAATGGCAAACTGTACTTTGACTTCATTGGTTCCGGTTACTTTGATTACCTTTGCCCCAATCCATCCTGCAAGGCCGCTTTGAAACATCGCCCCGCCTATGGTCATCATTCCTATCATGACCATGCAGGTATTGCTCGTGTAAAAATTAAAAAGCGTGTTAATCGGCACAATGCCGGTCAGGCCGAAAGCAAGCGAGGCCCCCACACCCACAATAATATTTTCAATTTTTGGGTGAAAGAAGAGCACAAAGGTTGCTACCATGATAATAGCGGCAATAATAACAGGCGACATAGACTCCTCCAAAAAATAAATTAAGCTAACCTGATCATTTTTGATCAGCATTTTCCCGATAAAAATTGATAAGGCATCCTGCCAGCAGAATGCGCCGTTCCTCGCCTGTCAAATCCCCCAAAGAAAGGCTGACCGGGCGAATTTCATTTCCCGCATAAAAAGCGTTTATCGTGTTCTGGCCCGACTCAATCGCGGCGCGGATTTGGGGAATAAAAATAAAATCACCGGCTGTTAGATCGATATCATCGTTTGCAAGCAGGGGTAAAAGGCCCCAGTTGATAAGGTTTGAACGGTAGCGCCGGGTGGCGTATTCACGGGCGATATTTGCACAGCCGCCAAGGACCCGCTGACAGCTTGCCGCCTGTTCACGCGCCGAACCATCGCCGGGTTTTACCGCATAAATCACCGAACCAAGGCCGGTATTTTTAGTAGTTAGATCGATCCCGGAAGCGGCATGAATTTTTTTCATTACTGCACTGATCGATTCAGGCAGCTCCTGCCCGTTAAGCCGCTGCTGTTCCAGTTCCTTAAAAGAATCGGCGCGCTCCACATACTCAGGGTCCTTCCGCGAGAGCGTATAACGGGCCATTGCCGCAGGGTTTGAGCGGTACGTGGACGTATCGCCTGACGGAATAAGCTCATCGGTAGTGGTAACCGGATCGTTGATGACCGAGGCAATCCCCAAAAGAAGGTTTTCTTCAAGCCGGCCAATTGCAGGCCAGTCGGTGATATTGGGGCCGTACTGTATTTCGGTTTCTTTTTCCGGTTTCCCGAATCCCTGATAGACCCGCGCTTCGTATATTTGGCTGTCAAATTTGTACCCGCTTAAATCGCCGTCAGCTTCAGTTGCGGCGGTAAGAATACCGTTATTGATAGCGGTAGCGGCAACGGAACGGGCGTCCATCAGCGCAACGGCTGCAAGCTGGCCTTCGCCGGGTTTGGAACCTTCACGGTTGGGAAAGTTCCGTGTCGTATGCCGTATTGAAAGCTGACCGTTGGCGGGAACATCCCCTGCGCCAAAACACGGGCCGCAGAAACTGGTCCGCACAATGGCCCCCATCCTGATAAGGTCCTCCCATGCGCCGTTCCGCAGAAGATCAAACATCACCGGCTGCGACGCAGGGTATATCGAAAGGGCAAAACCATCGTTCCCGAGCTTCCCCTTGCCGATAATATTCCGGGCCGCCATGATATTTTCCCAGGTTCCGCCTGAACAGCCCGCGATAATTCCCTGATCGGTTTTAACTTTGCCGTTTACCACCTTGTCAACAAGATTAATCGAAACATTTTTACCGGTGATAAGCTCTGCGGCTTCAACTTCGGTTTTCCGCAGTATATCGGCGGCGTTTTCATGTAACGCTTTGATCGTGTACACGTTTGACGGATGGAAGGGCAGCGCTATCATCGGCTCTATGGTGGAAAGATCGACTTCCACCAATCCGTCGTACCATGCCACTGCCGCCGGTTTCAGGGGCTTATATGATTCAGGCCGTCCGTGGCAGGCAAGAAAATCTTTTATAACATCATCGGTCTGCCATATCGAACTGAGGCAGGAAGTTTCCGTGGTCATTACATCAATACCCTGGCGGAAGTCCGCTGAAAGGGAGGCAATGCCCTCGCCGGTAAATTCCATTATCCGGTTCTTCACATAGCCTTTTTTGAAAACCGCGCCGATGATAGCCAGCGCTACATCCTGCGGGCCGACGCCGGGCTGCACTTTGCCCCGCAGATACACGCAGACAATTTCCGGGTACTCCGTATCGTAGGTTTTTCCGAGAAGCTGCTTGACAAGTTCCCCTCCCCCTTCGCCGACTCCCATGGTTCCCACCGCCCCATAACGGGTATGACTGTCGGAACCCAAAATCATTGAGCCGCACGCTGCATGCATTTCGCGTATATACGAATGGATAACCGCCAGATGGGGAGGCACAAAAATGCCGCCGTATTTTTTTGCGGCGGAAAGACCAAAGCGGTGATCATCTTCGTTGAGGGTGCCGCCGACGGCGCACAGGCTGTTGTGACAGTTGGTAAGAATGTATGGAATCGGGAACTGATCCAGTCCCGCAGCCTTGGCGGTCTGAATTACCCCGACATAGGTAAGATCATGGGAGGCAAGGCAGTCAAAACCAATCTGCAGATGATCCATGCCGCCGCTGGAGTTATGGGCCTTTA
>JAISJS010000348.1 GCA_031261385.1 Treponema sp. | reverse complement strand
TACCAAGTGTTACAATCGCTTGTACTCCTTCTATAATTAACCCTTGCCCACTCTTTGTCAATTCAATATTTTCCAAGCGAATTTTGGAATTACCCTCAATGGAAAGTATAGTATTGCGTCCATTCAATAAAACAGCAAGTTCATCCTCTGATGCATCGGTTTTACCTCTAATGATAATTTCCGTGGCGCCACTGTCAGTAATTTTTGTTTCGCCGTCAATTTTCCCTACAACAATAATTGTTTTAACAGCGCCCTTAGAAGCCATTTCAACTGCTTTTGTCAGTGTTTTAAAAGGCGCCTCCTCGGAACGTCCATTGTTATTTTCATCATCGCCATCTGCACGTACATAGTAAGAACGTGCTGTAGTCTGCGCTAATGCCGAGAACCCATACATGGTTATAAAAACCATAGCCAGAACCATTTTTTTCCAGTTTTTCATTAAAAACTCCTTACCTGTAAAATTATTACCAACGCGATGGCTAAACCTGAAAGAATTACACCGGTCAATGCTTTGCGGTTCTTTGTTTTGATAAATGAAATCAATCCAAAGGTTAGACTAAGGATTAAAAACCATTTTATTGGCTAACTAAATCCCGTTTAACATACTTTCATCCCAAAACGCTCCCTCCACCATAACGCCTACTAAAAACCCCAAAGTCTCAACGTCAGAATTTTGGCTGCGTGTTGATCTTTTTTCTGTTTTAGAACCAGCTATTAAATTTACAAAATTAACGTATCGGCAATAACTCATTTCTGATAAATCATCAGATTCAAAAGTTACAACCATTCGCATCGTTTTCATGTCACCCTTTTCAGGAACATTTAGAGTAAGAAGAAGCTGGCCGGTAAATTCTTTTGCTGTTCCAGTTGCCTTTTCAAGAGTTATAACCGCAGGCATTCCTTGAAAAGAAGTAACAAATTTGGCATGTGGACCAAATAAATCTCTTACGGTAGGAGCAGGTGTAATACCAAGCATATTAAAATATGCTATTCCGTAATCCGCCGGATAGGTTCCAAAGGTTGTATCTTTTGGTTCGGCAATTACCGCTTCCTTTTTGCTACACCCGATAAACATAGTGGATATTCCCACCAGAACCGTCAAGAAAACCACCCCTGACATTTTTTTCATAGAAACTCCTTTTTATAGTCCGGCGGGATACACCCGCCGCCTTTGAATCCCTGAAATTTCCGTTCCAAAAGACCAAAGAATATAAAATTTTAGAACTTCCACACAGGAAGTATAATAAAATACTAATTGGAAGTTGGTCAATACCTTTTCTGCCTACTAAATTTACGTCAAGGCATAAAGTGGGATATGACGAATATCAGAGACATAGTAGCCAAGAATATGAAGGCATACCGCAACGCTTTAGGGCTTTCTCAGGCGAAATTGGCGGAAAAAGTGGACACCAGTACCCACTATATAGGCATGATCGAGACCAAAATCAAGTTTCCCTCGCCGGAAATGCTTGAGCGGATTGCCGGAGCCTTGGGAATTGACACGATTGCCCTGTTTTCCAAGGAAATTGACCTGCCCGAAACTATGAAAACCTATCGAAAAACGGCTTTGAATGACCTTAAGGAGGTGATGGGGCAGTTTATCGACAGCCAATTAAAGGATTTGGACAAAAAACCGTAGCCGGAACCCCCATCAAAAGGGGAGTACTCAGGCGCCTGGCGCCATAGATGCCGCGCCTTAAATACATTTACCGCGGTGGTGTTTGGGGAATAAATAATTTACCACAAAAACTCAAAGGGCACGAAGGGGGGAGAGGGGGCGCTTTTCACCCTTCACCCCTTTCCCCCCATCCCCTTATTCGACTTCTTTTACTTTGCGGTTTTTTTCTCCCTCATATCTGGTATAGTCATATAAGACGACATATATTAAATATATCTTCTTCTATCTGGAAGGTCGTTACCCGGAATATCAGGCAAAAATCAGTGCAATGGTTAATGAGGATATTGCCAGGGATTTATTAAAACAAACAAAGGAGGCGTTTGCATGGATGTTAACTTTGAAGCCATAGAAAGTGCGGTAAAAGATTATGTTGTAGAAGTAAAACGCGCCATGCCTATAGACAAGGTATATCTTTTCGGCTCCTATGCAAAGGGAAATCCTCGGGAAGATAGTGACGTAGACATCTGCTTTTTTTCATCAAATTTTGGCAGACCTCCCAGTGAAGATGTTTTTTTGACATTGCTTTCATTGACCCGTGGTTATGCCCGAAATAATGTCTATATTGAACCTCATGCTTTCCCTGTTTCTGAACTGTCCAATGATAATCCTTTCGTCAAAGAAATTTTACGTACAGGGCGGGAGATTTAGCATGACGGCTCGTGGTGACTGTCACCTCTGGGAATAAAGCCGGAAAAAGGAAATAAAAGAGAAACCGCAGAGAACACGGAGTAGACGCGGAGGACGCGGAGAATACCAAAGCTGCGGAGATCGCTCATTAACTTTCTATCTTCTCTGTGAACTCTGCGTTCTTTTCTCTGCGTTCTCTGCGGTTCTGTCTTCTGTTTATTACACTACTCTAGCCCCGTTCGTAACGCGCCATGCTGGTCGGAGTTTCGTAAACTTCTGTTGCATAGAGCAGAACAGGATCTACCGAAACCGAAAGCAGTTTTTCTTCAACTTTTTCAAAAATCCAACGGGCAATCCGTTCAGCGCTTGGATCGTTTTCAAATTCAGCTAAATCATTCAAATTGGTATGATCCAGAACAGCAACTACTTCTCTGAGAATTTTTTTCAAAAGCCCGAAATCAACAAGCATGCCGCCTTCATCAAGGTCCGGACCTTTAACCCAAAGGCGGACGCGGTAATTGTGGCCGTGGAGATTTTCGCACTTGCCCCGGTAATGGCTTAAAAAATGGGCTGCGGCAAAATCGGCCTCTACCCGCGCTTGATACATATTTCAATTTTACCATAAAAAGCCTTATCAAAAAAGCCTCTCTATGCTAATATTCATGGTATGCAGCGCCGATTATCCGAATTTTTTACCCCGGAAACCGCCCGAAAATCGGGGTATACCGATGAAATGCACCTCCCGCCGGAACTCCTTACGCTGGACCCCCGGATCACTGCCCTGGAATATGATTCCCGGAAGGTTGAAAAGGGGGCGCTGTATTTTGCCCTGCCGGGGCTCCATGCGGATGGTCATCAATATATTGATGATGCAATTTTGCGGGGAGCCCTGGTAATCGTTCACGAAGCGGAAATTCCATTGGCAAAAAAAAATAAGGGTGTAGTATATCTGCAGGTAAAAGATTCCCGGTTTGCCATGTCACCCATCGCCGCCGCCTTTTACGGGTTCCCGAGCCGGCGCCTCACCGTCATCGGCGTTACCGGCACCGAGGGAAAGAGTACCACGGTCTATCTGATTTTTCAGCTTTTGCGCCTTATGGGAAAACGGGCGGGGTTCTTTTCTACCGTGGAATATTGTGTCAAAGATAAGGTTTGTCAGAACCCGGAACATCAGACCACCCCGGAGGCGTCGGCGGTTCAGCGGCTTTTATGCGAGATGGTAGAAAACGGCCTGGAATATGCGGTGGTGGAAGCCAGCTCTCACGGTCTTTCCCCGCGAACCAACCGCCTTGGCGATGTGGATTTTGACGCGGCGGTATTTACCAATGTGACCCACGAACACCTGGAATTCCACGGTACCTGGGAGCAGTACCGGGATGACAAGGCGAATCTTTTCCGTGCGCTCGACAAACGCCATCAGAAACATTCAGGCAATGCTCCTGCTCCGTTTGGCATTATCAACGCCGATGATCCAAGCGCCGATTATTTTGCCGAAGCGACAAAACAGCGGACACGTACTTTCAGCGCCCGCGGAATAGGGGCGGATATTTCAATACGGTCAATCGAAAGCAGCGCCTGGGGAAACTGGTATGAGACGCTCATCGCCGGTGAAAACGAGGCCATTGATATACGGGATAAACTTCCCGGCGCTTTTAATGCGGGAAATGTCCTTGCCGCGCTGCTTACCGTGTCGGGCCTCCTTAGGCTCCCGGTGCGGGAACTTATTCCCCTGACGCCGCGCCTGCTGCCGGTCAAGGGACGGATGACCTCCATCAAAAACAATTTCGGGTTTGAGGTACTGGTAGATTACGCTCATACGCCCTCATCCTTCCTTACAATATTTCCGCCCCTGCGGGATCGAATCAACAAAACCGGCGGCAGGATCATAAGCCTTTTCGGATCGGCCGGAGAACGCGATACAAAAAAACGCGCCGAGCAGGGAAAGATTGCCGCAGAATATTGTGACATCGTGATCCTTACCGATGAAGATCCCCGCGGCGAAAAACCCATGGACATTCTGGAAGAAATCGCTAAGGGGTGCGAAGCAACCCAGGGCTGTGAAACCAAAACCCGCGGGGAAAACCTGTTTCTTATCCCCGACCGGCCTCAGGCGATACGGAAAGCGTTCTCCCTGGCCCGCGACGGCGACATTGTCCTGCTCCTTGGAAAAGGCCATGAAAATTCGATCATCTATGCAGACAAAACCATACCCTACGACGAAATTGCCGAAGCCGAAAAAGCCCTAAAGGAAATGGCGTAGTAATTCATAGTCCCTTTAATAAATTAAAAAATACTGAACCATTAACGCTATAAGATGTTATTTTGAGTTTACTGTTTTCGATTAATGTCAATGGCGTAAAATAGCTTATTGACCATGGTAAAAGCGTTGTCATTTCGGTATTAAGTATTATTCGAGGACTTACTACCCTGTATGTATCATTCGAAACTATCTTCATATTGGTAAAAAACTCTATTGCTTCTCCGGTATAGGGATCTGTTCTATAATCAAAGTATTCATTAGTAATGCGTTTTCTATTTAAGTCATAACTGAATTCCATAAACAACTCCTCTATTAACGAATTACCGTATGCTGTGCCAATACTGTTCCATCCTGTCTCATCAAGTTTTACCATTCTTTTTAAAAAAGCAATACCTCCCCTGTCAATCACATTGCCCATATTATTACTGTCTATTTCCATCCCGCCTGCTTTCCAGAATAAATAAGATAAAAATAACGTCATGGCCCCGCGCATTCCTGCGCTGTCATATTGACCTAGTTTATTGGCAGTACAAAAGGAGAAATTTGCCATATTTTTAAAATACTCTTCCAGAAAATAGATATTACCTCCGCTTATACCCAGCCCGCACAGGTTTTCGCTTAGATGGCTCCACCCTTCATCAAGGAATATTTCTTCGATATTCATTTCATTATTATTATATGTTTTTTGAGTATAATTAATGGTGTGAGTTAATTCATGGGCTATTGTTGCCAAAATAGTGTCCTTGCTATATGAACTATTATCATCTTCTTCCGGTACCGCCATATAAATAATATCCGCTTCATTACTATAAGGGTTATATGCTTCCGATGCGGTATCATTGTTTCTTTGATACAGGTCATCGGAATTAAAGAATCCGGTGGCTTTCTTTTCTGTATTAATTGATTGGCTGAATAGTAAGGATATTTTACCATCATGATTAACATCTGCCCAT
>JAISJS010000346.1 GCA_031261385.1 Treponema sp. | reverse complement strand
CGCACAGTACAATTGCAATCAACGAAACAACAAACGGGTTGAGCCCCTTGTTGATTAAGGTTGCCATGACGCAGGTGGTGAGTCCTATCATGTTACCGACAGAAATATCAAAGTGCCCTGAAATAATTAAAATGGTCATACCGGCGGCAACGAGCCCGAGGCTTGTGGACTGCATGATGATGCTGCTGATATTGGTCCACGAGAGGAATCTGCCGTTAATCGAAGTTGTTACGGCCCCTATAATAACAATGAATGCAAACAATATAACCGGCTGGGAAAATAACGATCTCCTGAGCCAGGTACCTGATTTTGTTTTTGCCATATATCCTCCGGAACGTCATTTTTCTCCGTCAAAATCCCACATACTTGCGCATAAGTTCACTTTCTGTTGTATCTTTAGTCTGTACAATATCAAGCAGGCTGCCCTCCCGCATGATGCCGATACGGTCGCTCATCGAAAGGAGTTCGGGCATATCAGAGGAAACAATAATAATGTAATTACCTTTTTTTGCAAGACTCAGGATATGTTTGTAAATTTCCTCTTTTGCCCCGATATCAACGCCCTTGGTCGGCTCATCAAAAATATATACATTGCCCGGATCGAGTACGCAGCGCGCGATAAGGGCTTTCTGCTGATTGCCGCCCGACAGATTGGTTATTTCGGTTTCCTGGCTGCTTAACTTTATGTCAAATGTAGTAATGCTTTCATTGACTATCTTTGTTTCTTTTTTAAGATCGATATATTCCTTTTTTTCATTGGCTGATACCATAATATTTTCTTTGACAGAGCGCAGCGGCAATATGCCGTCCCGTTTTCTGTCTTCAAAAATCATAAAGATACCCTTGCGTATTGCATCACTCGGAGACTCAGGCGTTATATCTTTACCGTTAAGGAATACCTTTCCTTTCTCGTTTTTGTCACAGCCGTAAATCATACGGACAAGCTCGGTCCTGCCTGCGCCGACCAGTCCGCCGAGGCCGAATACTTCACCCTCCCGGACGGTAAACCCGACATCATTGACGATCTTTCCCCGCACGAAATTTTTAACTTCAAGAATGCCTTCACCAAGCGGGAAATATTCGCGGGCATAAAAACTGCTTGCGTCCCGGCCAATCATTGCGTGTATTACCTCTTCGGGGTTCGTTTCATCAGCATTTTTAATACCGGCCATACGGCCGTCTTTAAGGATCAAAAGCCGGTCGCCGACCTTAAACAGTTCATCGATATAGTGAGAGATATAAATAATACCCATGCCTTCTTTTGCAAGCCGGGTAACAAGTTCCAAAAGCGTTTTTGTTTCCTCATCACCCAGGGAGGCGGTAGGTTCATCAAGTATCAATATTTTTGCGTCTTTTTTAAGGGCTTTTACGATCTGAACGCATTGTTTTTGGGCCGTGGACAAATCGGTCAGCATCATATTTCCCGTTATCGAAGAAATTTTTAATTTAGCAAGGAGTTCATCAGCCAGTGTTTCCTGTTTTTTGGAATCAATAAATCCGTTTTTTTTACGTTTTTCGCTTCCAAGGAAAATATTGTCTGCAACGGTTAAATTATCAACAAGGTCTATGTCCTGATAGATGGCTGCAATGCCGAGATCGATGGCCTGCCGCGGGAAAAGCCTTTCGTAGCTGTTTCCAAACGCAGTTATTTTACCGCCCTTATCAGGGGCTATTACTCCGGATATGATCTTTATCATGGTCGATTTACCGGCGCCGTTTTCGCCGACAAGGCAGAGCACTTCACCTGCAAACAGTTCAATATTTATATTGTCCAATACCGTTACACCGGAGTAGGATTTTGTTATTTCTTTAAGCTCAAGCAGTTTTTCCATTACGTTCCCGGCAGCGTCATAAAAATACGGGGAAGCTATTTCTTATAGCCTCCCCGTTGAATTTCAACCTGTTATACGCAAAATATTATTTCAGGAAAGCAGCATATTGTGGGAAATTCTGCTTGACAATATTGCTCCATACCGTCTCGTTGACCGCCCACGGAATTACCGCATAGGGATCGTCTACGTTTTGTGTTGTTGCGGATGCAATCGGGCAGTCAATTTTTTGCTTGGTTTTTCCGCCGTTAAGGGCATAGTCGATGCCGGCAAAAACGGCCACTGCCGCTTCAAGTCCCGGTGAAGAAGAAATGGTGAATTCAAGCTTACCCGCTTTGAGCAGGGCGATACCGGTGTCGGAGCCGTTTTCGGCAAACACATGGTATTTTTTCGCAACGCCCATATCTTCAAGACGGGTGATGATAGCGGCGGCGCAGTCTTCGTTAATGACGCCGATAATGGAGAAATCAAGTCCTGAATTGACCGCATCCTGAGCCTGGTTTGCGGCAACTTCCGGGTTGTACTGGCCGATGCGCTTGTCAACCTGTTTGTTGGAGCCTAATGCATCGGTTGCTTTTTTGAGCGCCGCAGTAACGGTCTGGCAGACAACGCTGTCAAGCAAGCCGTCAATGTACACATAGTTTTGTCCGGGATAATTCGCCTTCATCCAGTCGGCATAAATCTGACCCATGCCGGCCCAGTCAAAATCTACCGAAGCGGTAAATTCGGTGTCATGGTTAAACATGACGCCGCACGCGTCAAACACAACACAGCCGATTCCGGCCCTGGCGCATTTTTCGGCGGTAGCAACACTGCCCGCCTCATTCCACGAAAGGGTAACGATGCAGTTAACGCCTTCGTTGATCAGGTAATCAATGTTGGCCTGTTCTTTCTCATAGTCGCGGTTAGAGTTTACTGCAATAAACTGGGCCCCCGCTTTTTGGGCAGCCCATTTGGCGCCTTCTTCCGCCCTGAGATACCAGGTATCGGAACCGGGGGATATGTACCCGATTTTAAGGCCGCCTTTTCCATCTTTGCCGCCCCCTGCAAACGCAAATGATGCGCTTACCAATACCAACAAAACCGCTAATACCTTTTTCATCCGATTTCCTCCATAAAAACTTTTATCTTCAAAAGCAAAATTGATTTAACAATCCTGCTGATGAGTACATTATTTTTCTTCGCTTATACCGAGCTTTTTCAAAGTGCCGCGGAGCCACGCAAGGGACTTTTCGATAAGCGGACCGCCGCCGCCTTCGGTTTCCATGCTTAACGTTCCGGTATATCCGTTGTCACGGAGCATTTCCAGACACTTGATGATGTTGTCCGCATTGACTCCGTCACCGATGGAGCAGTGGCTTACCGCGATGCCGGTTTCTTCGCCGCGTGACTGGGCGGCAAGGGAAGCGGAAACATCTTTTACATGAACATGGTTAATACGGTTAAGGAAACGCTTGCAGAACAAAACCGGATCGGCGCCGGAAATAAAAGAATTGCCGGTATCAAAGTTGAGTCCAAAAAATTTGGAATCACAGAATGCAAGCATCTTTTCTACATAATCAGGCTTTGTGGTAAAATAGCCGTGTATCTCAATGTTGATTTTGATGCCGTATTTTTCCGCAACATTCACGACAATCCCATAGGACCTTTTCATGAGTTCCAGGGCTTCCGTATCGGAGAGTCCTTCCGGCGCATTGAGCCCGTCGGTGGTTGCAATATTGGGACAGCCGGCAAGTTTGGCCCATTGAATCGATTTAAGAATGTACTGAACCCCGAGGGTAATGCCATCCAAACCGGAAAGCGGGTACGCCGCATCAATCTGGGAAAAACTGACCCCCTTTGCGGCCATCCATTCCTTTGTCAGCAAGGGATCATCATTCAGGGAAATATGGGGAAAATACCCAAGCCCATGAATCCAGGAAACGCCTTCAATTACGCCGGGCTCGATCCGGTGGACATCATTTTTTTCGGCCCAATCAACTGCTTTTTTAAAACTGAATGCCGCAGAATTAAATGCATCGGTATGAAAACTGATATTCATGTAAATCCCCCTGTCGATCCATTTTAGGGCTCTTTTTATTGTTTGTCAAATTTTTTAATATCCTACTATTCCCATTATATTAATATGATATGATTACCATGCCTTTCCCGCACTCATACACATGCCAATAGACTATAATGTATGATGGAAAAGCATGACTATTCACGGAACCGGCTGCTGCCTCGCAGACTCTTTATATCCTCATGTTGATTTTTCGGCTCCTGCGTTTCAGCAGGCTCTTTCCCGAAAAGCAGGTGACGGAGGCCTTACCCCCGGCCGCCTTGTTTTTGCCGAAGATTTTGAAAAATTTATGCGGAAGCCCTACGAAACTGCCCTTGGGGAAATATGCGGCGGTGTCCCGGTATTTTCACGTAACCTTGGAGGGCCGTCCTCCGTTTCTCTTGC
>JAISJS010000312.1 GCA_031261385.1 Treponema sp. | reverse complement strand
AAGGGAATACCCTGTTTCGGGTCGTTTTCCTAAGCGGCCTGCCGGCGTCCTTCTGCGTTACCATATTTAACCACAACGGACACGAAGGACACAAAAAGGAATAGGAATCACGTACTTTTTCATAAGAAAATACAAAAAAAGATTAGGATAATAAAAGTTCGTGTGGTTCCTTCTACTATTCGTGTGGTTCGTGGTTATTTTTCGTCCCGCGGTGCGATTTCCAGGGTTAACTCCACTTCACCCACGGAATATTTGACGGTCCGGGCGATTTCTGCCGTGGTCCAGCCCTGACGGGCAAGTTTGACGATGGTTTCCCGTACACCAATGGGGGGAGCGCCCTTGTCACGGGGGGCGGATTTACCCTTTTCATCCTTTAGGATCGCACCCATAAGCTTAACCTGATCTTGGGCCTGCTTGTTCAGTTCCTCAAGCCGGGTTTCGGTACGGGCCAGCCATTCACGGGCAACCTGCATGTCCTCGATACGTTTTTCTATTATACCAAGGGATTCATCCAGGGAAGAAAGCTTTTCTGCGGTTTGCTGCGCCCGGCTGCTCTCCCCGGAAAGGGTTTCGAGGGAGGCCCGGATGCCTTCCATTTCACCGGAAAGGCGGCCAATATCATCGTTTACCCTACGTACCGCGGTTTCCGATTCCTGCAGCGCCTTTAGGTTGCGGTCTATGCCGGCATTGGTAGTGTCCAGTACCAGATTTTTCTTTTCTATCCGCTGATACTTTTCTTCTGTTTCCTTAATGGCATCGTCCAGGCGGCGAATTTGGACCTGTACGGCCTGGAGGGTGTCATCGGAGGAAGAAACCTGAACCAGTTTTTCCTCCACCGCCTGGGAAGTCTGGAGCAGGCGGTTGAAATCCCCTTCCATCACTTCGATACGGCGCTGTTCCAGGAGGAAACGGGTCATTTTGGCGTTTACATCGTCCCCCAGGCGCTTGATACGGACAAATTCACCCTCCATCTGGGCCGCCTCGGATTTACGCTGATCCAGCCGGTCTATATCGCTCCGCATATCTTCGATACGCCGCTCCAGTTCTGTCCTAAGCTCGTCGGTTTTGGCAAAAAGTTTGGTCTGGTCGGTAAATTCCCGGATATGCCGGTCCGCATCTTCCACGGCGGCGTTCAGGTTCTTTGCCTCGTCCTCGGTACGGGAGAATATTTCCTGGCGGTAGGCGTCGGCTTCCGCCCGGACCTGTTCGACCGCAGAACGCACCTGGGCTATCCGCTCCTCATTTTCAGCGGACAACTCCCGTATCCGGCGGCGGCTTTCTTCCATGGCGGCGTCAATGTCCCGCATCTGGCCCGTATGTCCCGCCTGCCATTCCTCAAGGTTCCGCCGGGACGTGTCCAGCAGTTCGGCGACCTCGGTGTTCCGCTTCTCGATGGAGCCAGAAATTTCCTTAAGCTCCGCTTCCAGTTCCCGCTGATTCTGTTTGAGGGTCTCTGCGGATGAAAGGGCATAGCGGCCAATCTCGACCTTGACCGCAGCCTCGGCGGTCTCCCGGACCTCCGCCAAATCCCGGTCCAGTTGTGTCAGGAAGGAGGCGCGGGTTTCATCAACCGCCTGCATTTCCTCCCGGATCCCCGCTTCAAATGCGCCGGTTTCCACTTTAAGGCGCTCCAGATCCGCAAGAAGCCGCTCCCCCTGCCCGGTGAGGTTTTTGCGCAGATCCTCGTTAAAGGAAATTTCCAGCGCCCGGCGTTTTTCCCCCGATTCTTCCGCAATATCCTCCAGCCGGGCATCCACCGATTCCCGCCATTCCGTAAACCGGCTGTCTATATCGCCGCTCCGCCTGGAGAGGTCCGCAAAAAAATCATCCTCAAAGAGTTTGAGTTTTTCCGATACATTATCGTAGGCCTTGCTTTTAAGGGTGTTGAGTTCCTTTTCCACCCCGTCCATATCGGCCTTAAGGGAGCGGGCCTGGGCGGTAAACTCGGCGGCAACCGTCGCCCGTTCATTGGCGGATTCCTCCTCAAAGAGGGCAAAATCCTCCTGCACCCGGTTTTCCGCATCCGCCATGACGCGGCGCAGTTCTGATTCCAACTGGGCCGCGTCATCCGCAAGGGTTTCAAGCTGCTTGAATTCCTCTGCCTGAGTAGCCTTGTATTCGTCAAGCCGCGCCCTAGCGCCCTCCAGCACCTGCCGTTCCGCATCACCGATGGCGGCGCCCCACTTTTCCCGTTGGACGGCGGCGGCGGCATCCAGTTCTTTGGAGGCGGCAGCCCACTGTTCCTGCTGGGCGGCCAAGTCCTCATCCAGCGCCTGAACCTCCGCAGCCCAGGACTGCCGCTGGGCGGCCAGTGCCTGGTCCAACTCCTGAACGGCGGCGGTCCGGGATTCCCGCTGGGCGGCGGCGGCGGCATCCAGTTCTTTGGAAGCGGCCGCCCACCCTTCCCGCTGTGACCTGGCCAGGACATTCAGTTCCTGAACATCTTTTTTCCATTCATCCCGGTAGGCCTTCTGTTTTACCTCGATTTCGCCGTTTTCAGTTTTCCATTCATCACGATGGGCTTTAAGCAGGTCCTGCATCTCGACGATACGGGCCCTGGCGTTATCCTGTACGGTTTTAAATTTTTCTTCCAGTGCGGTCTGGAGCCGCCTGACCCGCTCCTGCGCCGAATCCCGCAGTTTTACCAGGGCGGCGTCTTCCATCTTATCCGCCCGCTGCCCCGCCTGTTCCACCGCTTCCGTCAGGACCTTGTTGATAATCGCCATGTCCCGCTCAAGGTTTGCCGCGCGTGCCTCCTCGATCTTGTCCACCGCCTCCCGGTGATCCTCCACCTGGCGCTCAATGGTTTCCGCATGGACCTCCAGGTCGGAAACAGTGGATTTTACCGAAGCGATAAGGGCGGAGGCGGTCCTTTCCAGGGCGGAAGCGTTATCCCGCTCAAACCGGAGTTCCAGACCCCCCAGGTCCTTCTGCAGGGACGCAAGCCGGTCCTTTGCTTCACCGATCTGCTTGTCGGCCTTTTCCACAAAGGCCGATTCATCCCGGATACGGTTGAGGTTTTCCTGCACCCGGGCGGTCATTTTTACCAGTTCTTCCAGGGAAGCGTCGTAGGCGTTGAGCCGTTCATCAATCCTGGCTACCGCGGCGGCCTTGTCGGCCAGTTCCTGATCGGTAATCTGGAGGCGCTTCATCAATTCGCGGGCTGCCTTTTGTTCAACCTCAAGGTCTACGCCGTAATCCTTAACCAGGGCGGCCTTCTGCGCTGCAAAAACCGCCATCTCTTCCTTAAGCTTGTCCGCATACTTGCGAAGCTTGCCAAGGGTACTGTTGCTCCGGTCAATATACCGGAACATAATCAGCATTAAGACAACAATGCCGAGGGTTATCAGATTTCCAGCCGTAAATAAGCCCATTTATCCTTAGCTTAGCACATATTTACCTAATTGGCGATAGTCATGGAAGACAAAGTCGGCCCGGGAGCGGCGTTTCCCCGGCAAAGGGGAACATATAAGGGCGGTCTGCATCCCCGCCTGCCGTGCGCCCAGGATGTCATAGCGGAGACTGTTCCCCACATAGAGCAGCCGCTCCGGCCTGACGCCCATACGGCGGGCCAGTTCCGCAAAGGGCTCCGCCGCCGGTTTAAGACGCCCTATCCGCTCGGAACAACAGACCACCTCCCATAGGCCCCCAAGCCCCATATACTCAAGTTTCTTTTCCGGGGGAAAATCCGAAAGGAGCCCCAGCCTGAATCCCCCGTCCCGGATAGACCGCAGGGTTTCCCGTACATGGGGAAAAGGTTTTATTTTCCTGAAAAGAGGCTCCCAGCCCCGGTAGATAAGCTCTTCCATCCGCATTTTGATGAAGGCCGGCTCCTTCTTTAGAAAAAACGCCATGTACCGGGCCTGCACATCGTAGAAGTCCGCCGCCGCCGCAGGCTCAAGCGCTTTAGGAAGGGGCCGCTTGCCCCGCAGCAGATCCCTGGCTTTTCCCTGCGCCAGCAGGAGGGGAAATTCCCTTAATATGAAAGGGATAAGCCGCAGGTTGAGGCGGTAATTCGGGTACAGGGTGCCGTCCAGGTCAAAGGCAACGCCGTCAATATCATTCCTCATGCTGTGACATAGTATCAGATACCAGGGGATAATGTCTCGCTGAAACAGTCCCCAGGGGGAAGGGCGAGCCCCGCCTTCGCTAACCTGTAGATACCACTTATACAGGCGAAGATGGGTCATTCCCTACGCTCTCTAAC
>JAISJS010000255.1 GCA_031261385.1 Treponema sp. | reverse complement strand
TTCTTTTTTACACATGGATTAAAACTGGTTATATTCCTCGGAATTCATATCGTTATAATAATTGCCTGTTTTTTGGTGAGCGCGATCCATCCTGAATGGCTTTATCCGCTTTCAAAAACCCAGCGTTTGACAGAACATCTTCTCGCTATTTTAGCGAGCGGTTTTTTTATCGGATTTATCGTCAAGTATTTAATCAGCGTCTACGATAACGAGAGGAAAAAAGCAGAGGCGGCCAGTCAAACCAAGAGCAACTTTCTTTCGACCATGAGCCATGAAATTCGCACACCGCTGAACGCGATTATCGGTATGACCACCATTGCCCGGTCAACTGACGACCCCCAAAAAAAGGACTATGCCCTTGCAAGAATTGAAGAAGCTTCCGCACACTTGCTGGGCGTGATCAGTGACATTCTGGATATGTCCAAAATAGAAGCTAAAAAACTGGAGTTGTCTTTCATTGAGTTCAGTTTCGGGAAAATGCTGCAGAAGGTCAAAACCATCATAAGCAACCGTATCGAGGAAAAGGAACAGTCTCTTTCCATCAATATTGATAAAAATATTCCGGACCGCCTGATAAGTGACGATCAGCGCTTGACGCAGATCATCATCAACCTGCTCTCAAACGCGGTTAAATTCACCGGCAAGAAAGGTGTGTTAGCGCTTGAGACACGATTAATCGGGGAGCAGGATGGGATCTATGAGATTCAGATTGAAGTTTCCGACACCGGCATTGGCGTGAGTGAAGATCAGATGGGACGCCTGTTTGATTCGTTTGAGCAGGCTGAAAGCGGCACTGCCAGAAAGTATGGGGGCACCGGTCTCGGCCTGGCTATATCAAAAAACATCATTGAATCGCTCGGCGGCAAAATCTGGGTGGAATCGGAGCCGGGGAAAGGCTCCAGGTTCAGCTTTACCTTTAAGGCGCAGGCGGGAACAGATACTCCGGCTGCGGCAGAAGGAGCCCAAGGTCCGGGAGCAGGGGATTCTGATGAAGCCATGTTTAAAGGCAAGCGGATCCTGCTGGCCGAGGATATCGATATCAACCGGGAGATCATAATAGCCTTGCTTGAGTCAACCGGCGTAGAGATTGATTGTGCAAAGAATGGCGTTGAAGCGCTCGAAATGTTCACGGGCTCGCCGCAGAAATATGACTTGATCCTGATGGACATCATGATGCCCGAAATGGACGGCTACGAAGCCACCCGCAAAATAAGAGCGCTCAATGAGCCGCATGCGCAGCAAGTTCCAATAATAGCAATGACCGCCAATGTTTTTAAGGACGATATTGATAAATGCATTGAAGTTGGCATGAACGATCATGTCGGCAAGCCGGTTGATTATAACAAGCTGCTGGTTAAGTTACGCGGGAACCTGTAGGAAGAATTACGTTCCGGGAAAGAAGGATCTTTTTCATATTTAGCATTTTGAATACTTCTAATTTCTCACGATATTCTATATAATAGATCGATTATGGCTGAAAGTCCGGTAAATCCGTTGATTGTACAGAGCGATCGAACATTACTCCTCGATGTGCACGCAAAGCGGGCGGAAGATGCCCGTGCGGCGATCATGCCTTTTGCCGAGCTGGAGAAATCGCCGGAACACATTCACACGTACCGGATAAGCCCCCTGTCCCTGTGGAATGCCGCCAGCGCGGGTTTTACCCCTGCGGATATTGCCGCCGTTCTCCGCGAATATACCCGTTACCAGGTGCCTGAGGGCATTGTCGAGGGTTTTTCCGATACCATGGCCCGGTATGGGAAGATACGGCTGACGGCGGCTCCGGCGGAAGATGGGCCAGAGGACCTTTCTGCCGAACAGACAGATAATACACAGGCTTTGCCTGATGAGCTTTTGCTGCTTGCCGATGACGATGCAATTCTTGAAGAAATGGGCGCTGCAAAGTCACTGGAAAAGTACCTCACCCGAACCAGCCGGGGTTTTAGCCTCAAGCTCATTGACCGGGGGAGCGTTAAACGGGAGCTTATCAAACTGGGGTGGCCGGTGCAGGATGACGCTCCCTTTGTAAAGGGGGAAAACCTCGATATAAAGCTTCGGGAAACCGCTGCCTGCGGCCTTCCTTTTGCTCCGCGGGACTATCAGGTGGAGGCCGCCCGATCGGTGTACGGAACAGGCGGGCCCGGCACGGGGTATGGGGTGGTGGTGCTTCCCTGCGGCTCGGGAAAGACCATCGTCGGCATGGCGTTCATGACCCTGCTTAAAACCAATACGCTGATACTTACCACCAATGTGGCGGCGGTGCATCAATGGATAGAGGAGCTGCTCGATAAAACCGACCTCTCCCGTGAACAGATTGCCGAGTATACCGGCGATTCAAAATCAGTTGCGCCGGTCACCATTGCCACATATCAGATCATCACCTGGCGTCCTGACCGGAAAGCGGACTTTCCCCACTTCCGCCTGTTTCGTGAACGGCCCTGGGGGCTCATCATTTATGATGAAGTGCATCTGCTCCCCGCTCCGGTGTTCCGGGTGACGGCGGAACTTCAGGCAGTCCGGCGGCTCGGGCTCACGGCTACGCTGATCCGCGAGGACGGCGCCGAAGATGCGGTATTCAGCCTTGTCGGGCCCAAACGCTACGACGTTCCGTGGAAGGACCTTGAGGGGAAGGGCTGGATCGCCGAGGCCCTCTGTACGGAGATACGGCTCGATCTGCCGGAAGATCTCAAAATACCGTATGCGGTCGCCGCACCGCGGGAGAAGTACCGCATCGCCAGCGAGAATCCCCGGAAGGAAGAAATTGTACAGCAGCTTATCGAAAACCATCCTGATGATCAGATCCTTGTGATAGGACAATATCTGTCACAGTTAAATTCGTTGGCGCGCCTTTTAAAGGCGCCGATCATCACCGGAAAAACTCCCAATGCGGAGCGGGAACGTATCTACAATTCATTTAAACGGGGTGCAGTTCGGGTGATCGTGGTTTCACGGGTTGCCAATTTTGCCATCGATCTTCCCGACGCTTCAATGGCGATTCAGGTTTCCGGTTCTTTCGGATCCCGTCAGGAAGAGGCGCAGCGGCTTGGCAGAATTTTGCGGCCCAAGGGGCGGAACGCCTGGTTTTTCACGCTGGTTTCGCGGTACACTGTCGAAGAAGATTTTGCGGCAAACCGGCAAAAGTTTCTTGCTGAACAGGGTTACAAATATTCTATTCAACATTGGGTGATGTAAAGATGAGGGACAATATTTTCAGGCCGGTTGATTTTTGGAAGTCTGCCATGACAACGCTCCCCGACGGCGCTTTCTTTGATCTTTTGCGGAGCATTTTTGGAAATGTAAAAACTCCCTACAACAAACAGAAGCTGATAAACGATTTAGCCATCTTTCTGACCAGAGAAGAAATCCAAAAAACAATTTCAGGTTATATTGATGAAAGCGACGCCCGGGTCATCGCCGCCATTGCCGCTCTCCGGGAACCTGCCCCGGGGGAACTGGAAAGTTTTTTCGCCGGAGAATTGAGTTATGCGGATCTGCATGATATTCTCCTCAACCTTGAAGAACGTTTTATCATCTACCGTTTTAAAGAAGAGGGAACCAGCCGCATTGCTTTGAACCCGGCGTTGGCGCAGGTCCTGGCGCCTTTTATTGCAGACTCATCGCTGCTGTTTCCGTCGGCAGTGGCTGCTGCCGGTGAGGCAACAGCATTGGCTTCCGCATTGGCTCCCGCCGGATCTGCGTCTCCTGTCCCGGCGGTCTTGAACGGGAGAGTTCTTGCCGGGCTCCTCTCCTTTGTTGCAGAAGAAGATCTGTTTTTCAAAGCTGAGGGAGTGATACGGAAAAAAATTCTGGAAAACGCTGCCGTTGTTTTTTCAGGCGTCGATTTTGAAAACCTTATCGGGGGCCTTCATGTGCTGGGACTTTTCCGTATCGAAGGGGATGCACTGATTCCCGACTATCAACACTTCACCGATTTCTCTTTCCTTTCCGTTCAGGATCGGATGGAGTATTGCGCCGCAGGGATCTACTGTTTCCGTAATGACAAGGGAGTTTTTTCTCCGGCCGCAAGCCACCTGGCGCGGAACAGAGTCCGCTCTGTTGCGGAGTTTCTTCACCGTTTTCTTGAATTTATCGGGCAGGAGAAATTATTTCCCGCAAAAACCCTCAGGCGCTATGGCAGCATTCTGGAACTGTCTGATCTGATGATACGGGGACAGATCAATTTTGATATTCTGTTTGACAGTTGTGTAAAGACGGGCCTTTTGACGGCGCATGGAGACAACTATCAGCGTCCTTCTGCTCCGGACACTTCAGTTACCCCCGATGATACCGCCCCTGCCCTGGCAATGGATACGCCCTTTTCCTGCATCCTGTATCCCGAGATTGCCTTTGCCGATGCCCTTGCGCTGGCGGCTTTTTTCAGCCTGAGGGAAGCGGGGGCGGCGGTCCGCTTTGAGCTTACCCGTGAATCGGTGGTCAGGGGGTTTGACCGGGGAATAACCGCAGAAACAATGATCGATATGCTTAACCGTCTTTCCAACAACCGGTTAAGCGAAACGTTGGTTTGGACGCTGCAGGATTGGGAAAAACGGTATGGGGAAATTTCCCTGCGCAAAGGGGTTGTGTTACGTTTGTCGGAGGAACGCCGTTATCTTGCCGGCGCCGAGCCGGTGGCAGGTCTTATCAGGGAAACTCTTGCGCCGGGGGTGTATCTGCTGTCGATTTCCGACACTCATGCCGCAGCGGAGGCCCTGGAAAAAGCGGGGGTGGATATTATCGCAAACCCCGGTACGATCGGTGACGGCGAAAAATTTGCAATAGGCAGTGAATGGTTCGGTTTAAATTTACACGTACCATCCGATCTGCGGCACACGTATTTCCCGCCGCTGGAAACAGCGCCGGTTTTTCCGCCGCCTCAGCCGGATTTGCCGGCTGCAAAACCGGAAAATTCAAAAGCATTTTCCGCGGATGTGTTAAAAGATCGTTTTCGGTCGGTTCTGGGAAAAATGCGGCTGAGCAAAGAAGAACGGGACGAGCTTTCCGCCCGGATTGAACGGCGGCTTGTACTGAACGAAACCCAGCTTGAGGGGGCATCGGTCCGGTACGAAAAGCTTGAAGCCAGGGGCCTTGATTATGTGGGGAAAGCGGCTATTGCCAAGCAGGCCATCGCCTCAAAATCACTGGTGGAAGTACTTTGGAATCAGGGCGGGAAAACTCCAAACCGGGTTTTTGGAATTCCTGCGGCGCTGGAAAAATCCGAAGGCGAAAGTATCCTCGTCTTAAATCCCCTTCCCGGGGAATCCGTTGATGGGGAGGAAGCCAACGGTGAAACAATACGTGTCCCCCTGGGCAAGATCAGCCTGTTACGGCGGATCAAAAAATCCATTTTTGGAGAGTGAGTACTTCAGGCTGTGCCTGAAGTACTTCCGGAGAAAACAGACAAGCTGTTTTCTCCACAAATTATAAAAGGAGCATGACATATGCCATTATTACCATTTTCAACACAGCAAATTGATGCAAGTCAGGCGAAACTCGCCGTGCTGATCGATGCGGACAATACGCCGCCCGCAGTTATAGAAGGCCTTCTCGACGAGGTCGCCAAATACGGCGTCGCCAGCGTCAAACGGATCTACGGAGACTGGACCAGTACCAACCTCCGGTCATGGAAGGAGCGTCTGCTGGAATTTGCCATTCAGCCGATTCAGCAATTTTCTTATACCACCGGAAAAAACGCCACCGACTCTGCGATGATCATCGACGCAATGGATCTTTTGTACAGCGAGAAGCTCGACGGTTTCTGTATCGTTTCAAGCGATTCTGATTTTACCCGCATTGCTGCGCGGATACGGGAAAGCGGCCGCACGGTCTACGGCTTTGGGGAAAAGAAAACTCCCCGGGCCTTTGTTTCCGTCTGCGATAAATTTATTTACACGGAAATTCTCCGCGGCGTGCAGGAAGAAACCGATGCCGATGAAGATGACGCCCGGCCTGCCGCCAGGCCCCGCAAAGAATTTAAGGTAGACCGCAAGCTCCTCAAAATCTTGCGGGATGCGGTGGATGATCTTGCCGAAGAATCCGGCTGGGCTTACCTCGGCGGAGTCGGCCAAAAGATCAACAACCGTTCCGCAGATTTTGATCCCCGGAATTACGGCTTTAAAAAATTAGGCGACATGTTTCGCGCCATCCCCCAGTTTGAAACCGAGGAACGCCCCCAGGCCAATGGCACCGGCAGACAGGTATATATCCGGTGGAAACGCCGGGTGCATTAGCACCCTGGTTAATAACTTCCTTACAGTTCGTGGGCGCAAGCCCACCAGCGTAAGGCCAGATAATTTAACCGCAAAGTCGAAGAAGTCGAAAAAGGAATGATTAAGAAAAGAATCATTATTTTTTGCAGTTTTTCCCTCTTATCTTCATCTTCTACTTATTCGCCTTCTTCGCCTTTGCGGTTTTTATTTTTTATTTAATCCCAGGTAGTATGTCTCGAAGGATTCACTGCGACAGGCTTCGGGTTTGAAACTTTTTCCGGTGGCAAACAGTTCGCGGAGGCGTTTCAAAATTTCTGCGGTGTCGCCGCCCTGAAAAACTTTTATCACCATGCTGCCGCCTTTGGTCAGTCCATCCGCATAGCTTAACACTGCCTCGGCTAAGCCCAGAGAACGCAGGGTATCCACCGAACGGTTTCCCGTGGTTGCCGGGGCGGCGTCGCTTATTACAAGAGAATAGGGACCATGGGAAAGAATCTCCTCACGGATTTTTTGATCGGTAATATCACCCTGGATAAAACAAAAATTATCACCGTCAAAAAGGCCTTTGTCGTATTGGCGGGACAGCGGAGACAGATCCGCTGCTGTCAAGAAAGCGCCGCCTTTTCGCAGAACATAAAGGCTCCAACTTCCCGGCGCCGCGCCAAGGTCAAGAACGCGGAATATTCTGCCTTCGCGATCGGGGGAAGATCTGTCTGCATGGGAACCGGTATCGCCGGATAAACTCCGGAACAGGCCGAATTTTTCATCCATCTCTTTCAGTTTATATACTGAGCGGGCGGGGTAGCCTTCTTTTTGCGCTTTAAGGGACCAGTAGTCCGGTTTTGAATAATTTGACATAATTATGTATGGAAACACAGTATACCCGGAGGATCGAAAATATTGAAGCGGTGCTTGTGCAATATTTGAACGAATGTCCCGATCCTGCCTGGACTGCCCGGATTTTCCCCGGCCTGGAAAACAGAATCAGTACGGAATCGGTGGCGGCCTTAACGGCGCCGGGATGGGATCTTCTCTCCCGCGGCGGAAAACGCTGGCGGCCCCTTCTGATGACGCTGGTCTGCGAAAGCCTTGGCGGCGCTGACGCCGCTCTGCCGCTGGCGCCGCTTGTGGAACTCCCCCATACTGCAAGCCTCATCCACGACGATATCGAAGACAATTCCGATGAGCGGCGGGGGAAACCTGCAGTGCATATTATCCACGGCGTTGATGCGGCAATAAACGGCGGCAGCTTTTTGTATTTTCTGCCGTTACGTTGTATCAACCCCTGGGGGGATAAAATTGTAAAGGAATATCATGTACCGGCAGAAGTTTTGGCAGAACGAAAAAACAAAATTTATGCCCTTTGGGGCGAATATATGCAAAAACTCCACCTGGGGCAGGCGATGGATATACACTGGCACCGGGATTTTTCTTCGCTCCCCTGCCTTGATGAATATTATACCATGTGCGGATTAAAAACCGGGTGCCTGGCACGCTTTGCTGCGAGCCTCGGGGTCTGTGCTGCCGCCGCAGTCAATACGATTCCGGAGGCAGAGCTTGGGGAGCGCCTCGGGAACGCGGCGGAAAATCTTGGGGTGGGTTTTCAGATTTTGGACGATGTAAAAAATCTTACCACCGGAATTCCCGGAAAAAAACGGGGGGATGACGTTGCCGAGGGGAAAAAGAGTCTTCCCGTTCTTATGTACCTGCACCGCAGGCCGGATAAACAGGAATTTGTTGCACGCTGTTTTGCCGCTGCCCGTGACCGGGGAACGTCTGCGCCGGAAACGGAGACGCTTATCGGGGAGCTTGCGGCTGCGGGGATTTTGCAGGAAGCCGCAGAGCAGGGCCTGGCTCTGATCAAAAAGGCCCGCGGGGAATTCGACGGGCCGGATATTGCCGGTCTTTTTGAATTAATAAGTTAGGAAAATATGAAAGAAATGATAGAAGCGGAAATATGGACCATAGCGCGGACGGATCAGGGTAATGCAGTTTTATTGCGGCCTCTTGGTTCGGATATTACCGTACCCATATTTGTCGGACAGCTTGAGATACAATCCATACTTATCGGGTTTAAAGACCTGACCGTTTCCCGGCCCTTAACCCATGATCTGTTTCTTGCCTTGCTCCGGCAAACCGGATTGACGCTCGATCGGGCTGAGGTCCACGATTTGAAAGATAATACCTTTCATGCCCGGCTCATCATAACCGGAGAAAAATTCCCAGAGGATTTGCCGCTTGTTCTGGATGCCCGTCCCTCTGACGCCTTTGCCCTGGCGGTGCGCCGGAAATGTCCGATCATGATTTCCCGCGCCGTAGTTGAACAGGCCGGAGTACCGGCGGATCTGATGCTGGATGAGATGAACAATGCCGCCGCCATTGAGTATCCGGGACACAGGGACCTCCGTGACGAACTTAACCGGGCGCTTGCTGCGGAAGAATATGAACGGGCGGCGGAGATACGGGACGCCATGATACTCCTGCATAATGAACAGGAAAACAGGGGCGCTCCTTAATTGTCAAGCTTGAAAAGCCGATATATGATATGAGGATACATCCTGTTTAAATTTTGGAGTGTTTGGTGGTTAAGCTTTCAGTGCAGGCGCGGCGCAGCGGTAAAGATATACTCAGGCTGGTTATGGCGCTCTGCCTGGTTTCCTTTGCATTGTCCTTTGCCGGTGTATCCATTTTTCGCCTGCCTGCAAAAGGGGAAAGCGCCGGCGGCGGTATGGGAGGCGGCGGCAGCCTGGAAATGGCGGCAGCCGATCCGGAGAGCGCTGCAGTTTTCCGGGAGCAGGCGGCGCTTATCGCAGGCGTAGCAGAACCGGAATTGTTTTCAAAACCACAAACACTGCTCTATGGCGCCTATACCATACAGGGCGGGGATTATATCGGGAACGTTGCCGCGAACTTCGGGCTGAACGAAGATACCCTTCTCTCCATTAACAATATAAAAGATGCCCGGCGTATTCAGATTGGGCAGGTTCTGAAAATCCCAAATCAGGACGGGATACTTTATAAGGTCAGAAACGGCGATACTCTTGGGGGCATTGCCGAAAAACACCGGTCCGATATTGCGGCCATCACAACGGCGAATGAGCTTTTTTCTGATACGGTCCATTCCGGAACGGCGCTTTTTATTCCCGGCGCCAAACTCGACTGGGTTGAACGCCAGGAGATCAACGGCGACCTTTTCATCCGGCCCATAGGAGGGTATCTTTCTTCTCCTTACGGTTACCGCATCAGCCCTTTTACCGGCGCCCGCCAGTTCCACTCAGGCCTTGATCTTGCGGCTCCCACGGGAACTCCCGTCAGGGCGGCAATGTCCGGCAGAGTATCGACTGCCGGCTGGAGTGATACGTTTGGAAATTATGTGGTGATTACTCATCATTCAGGATACCGGACCCTGTACGGGCACATGAACGTTATACGGGTCAGGTCCGGCGCTTATGTCGGGACCGGCGAGCGGATAGGCGATGTGGGCAGTACCGGACTCAGCACCGGTCCCCATCTGCACTTTACCGTATACAAAAACGGCGCTACCGTGAATCCCCGCGCATTAATGAAATAATGTTTTTAGTTTAATACCGAATCTACCAGTTTTCTGAATTCGGGGTTCAGGTTTTTTTCCGTATCTTTATCAGGGGTAAAAGCGCTGCCGCTGATGTAGTGAATCCCGTTCTGCTCCCGGATAATGCTGTCTTCTGCATCGTGAACGGGCTTTAGTAATTCGGGTTCGTTCTTGTTGTCAAATAAAAATGGCCGGTACATAATGGAGATGCCGGGGTTATCATAAAATTCTTCAAGGCTTTTATCGTTCCGGAAAGCCGTCAGTCGTTTTTTTTTTCGTCCTCAGCGGCGGGGTCTGCACTTTCTTCTTTAACAGCAGTCTCGGGATCCTGCAGAATATTTTCGTCTGCATCATCAAAATCAGAAAGCATGGATGCAAAGGGGGAAACAATTTCAAGGTCCTCATCAAAATCGTCATCCGGTTCTTCGGCGATTGGATCGGGACTGCTGAACTCTATCGTACTTGCCAGTTCCGCAAGATCGCTTTCGGAAGGACGGGAACTTCCGCCGCCGCTGTCACCCGCAGGACCGTCTTCGGCAGGATTTAAGTCCTCAAGAACTTCAAGGTCTTCCACTTCATCCAATTCTTCAAGTTCTTCAAGTTCCGCAGGTTCATCGTCTGTCCGCATGGTTTCAATGGCGGAATCGATCTCGCCGTCCATAAGCTCAAGGCCGCTGGTCTCCACGACATAGGGAATATCATCATCCCCAAAGGCAAGCTCTACGTTTGTCTCTTTTTTCGCAGCAGCTGCGGCGAGTAAACCGCCGGCATGAGGTGTATCTTGCAAGTCAGCTTCTTCAAGCAGTTCAGCAGGTTCCGGTTCTTCTGTTAGTTCTTCAAGTTCCTCAACCTCATCGGCATCACCAAGCTCTTCGACCTCCTCAACCACTTCTTCAGCGGGTTTGCTGTTCGGAATCGCCTGCGGTATTGCCGCAGCCGTCCCGGCAGGAACTGCCAAAAGTATACGGTTCAGAATAGTCTGAAGTTTTTCTTCATCAATGCCTGCCGTGGCGGGCTTGCGGCTGCCGATAACCGCCAAAAGTTCATCCCAGGATTTATCAATCAGGGTGTCGATATCTTCCTCGGCCCGCCTTCCCATTCCGGAGCGGACACCCTGTTTTACCTCGGCGCGGATATCCTCCCGCCGCTGTTCCAGTTCTCTGGCCCAATGGGTCCAATCAGCATCACCCTTGCGGTCATAGTATTGCTCAATCAGGGAAATCTGAAGGTTTTTAAGGCGGTTTTGGATCACCGTCATGGTATCCTGCCGCAGGTTAAAGACCAGGAAGATGCTCAGGTATATCGTCATAAAGATCGAAACCAGAAGGATCACCTTCATCGACTGGGGAAATGAGAAAAGGGTCTCATCCATGAGGCGTCCGACATTGATTCCCTGGCTGGTTCGTGAGGAGATAAGCGCCAAACTGGTTCCCGATGCGGCGGAATCAAGGGGGGTAAGGGTAAGAAGCCCGCCGCTCCAGATTTCTGAAACCTTGGCAAGAATGTCCTCTTTTTCGGCGCCCGGTATTCCGGAAACAATTCCGCTGGGGGCGGAAATAATGGAAACATTTTCTCCAATTTTTATTCTGTTTGCGCTGACCAGCCGCTCTGCCACGGCCCGCACCGACACGGTAAAAAGCGCAGTCCCGCGGTACACATCAAACGAATCATAAAAGGGGAAGGAAAAGATGATCCGGTCTCCCGCTTCATCAAGGATAAGTTTTACATCGCCCTGGGTAGAATTTTGCACCTGCTCATACGGCAGATTACCGGGACCTTCGTTGTAATTCCGGAACGCAATGGAGAACCGGTCCTGGCTGAGTATGTCCTGGGAATAGGTGGAAAAGTGAATCCGCTGGCCGCCGGCATCGACAAAGCGGACCGAATGAAGCCCTCCCGTGGTCTCCAGCAAAATCCCGTAAATGCGGGTCCGTTCAAAAATGTCCTCGGCGCTCTGGTTGGGGAGAAAGCTGCGCCGTACCGCCGGCTCGGTTAATGCAGCGGCAAAACGGCCCTGAAATTCGGAAATGAAATTCTGAATAGTCTCGGTATCCGCTTCAATTTCACGGGTAAGGGATTTTGTGATCGATGGATTATAAAAACGGGCCTCTACCAGATCAAATAATCCGGTAAATGCCAGAACCGCAACCCCGGCAAAGAGAAAAACTGAAATTAACAGGCTAAGCGCCGCTTTTTGAGATACTGTCAAATCATAATCCTATTCTTTCGTTATACTATCGGCTATTTATACCATTATATTTAAAAATATGCTATAAATTCAAATATGATTGGAACCATTGAAACTGAAGAAAAGCCAAAACGGGCCTTTTTAGTGAGCGTTTCAGGCGGGATCAAGGGGGAAAAACGGGGGCATGAGGCTGATGAGGATGCCATTGCGCGGGAACTAACCGGCCTTGTTGAGACGCTGGGACTTGAGATTGCCGTCCATGAAAAGGTCCATATTCGGGAAAAACACCCCAAATTTGGTATGGGAACCGGAAAAGCGCAGGAGCTTTCTGATAAAGCAAGGGAAATTGAGGCTGATTGCTTTGTTTTCAACGGTATTTTAAGCCCTTCCCAGCAGCGAAACTGGGAGGATCTGTCGGGGCTTCCCGCCCTGGACCGGCAGGAGCTGATTATACGCATTTTTGCCGACCGGGCGCAGACACGGGAGGCGGAACTTCAGGTGCGTCTTGCAGAATTGAACTGGTCCCTCCCCCGGCTGAGCCACAAGTATATCGATCTTTCCCGTCAGCGGGGTGGCCGTTATGGTACCAAGGGTTCCGGGGAGACGCGCCTTGAAACCGACCGGCGGCAGGTGGAGCAGAAGATACACAAACTTGAGGAAGAACTGGAGAAGGTGAGAAAACAGCGGCAGGTCCAAAGGCGGCAGCGTGAACGTTCCGGTATTCCGGTCTGCGCCATCGTCGGTTATACCAATGCCGGCAAGTCGAGCCTGCTTAACGCTCTTACGGGGAGTCAGGTTTTGGCGGAAGACAAACTTTTTGCCACCCTGGACGCCGCTTCCCGCCGTTTTGATGCAGGTAACGGACGACCGGCATTGTTGGTTGATACCGTCGGCTTTATCCGTCAGCTTCCCCATTCCCTTATTGATGCTTTTCACTCCACACTGGAAGAGGTAACGCGCTCTGATATGTTAATCCATGTTCTTGATGCTTCCGATCCCAACATTGATCAATTTTACGAAACCACCCTTGGGGTTTTGCATGAGCTGAACGCCGGCAAGATCCCGATGATTACCGTGTTGAATAAAATTGACCGGCTTGCAGATTCTGTTTTTCCGGGGACAGCCGGTGCTGTCGGTGATTTTTCTCTTGAAGGCCTTCTTCGCCGCTATCCCGGCGCCATTCCCGTTTCCTGTGAAACCCGCGAGGGCCTTGAGGATCTTGCCGCCCGGATGGATCAACTGCTTTCCGTCGCCGCAATCAACTTTAGTTTTCCCGCCAACCGCACCGACCTTGCAGCCCTGCTTCACCGTAACGGCGAAGTACTGTCGGAGGAATACGAAGGGGAGTTTATCAAAGTTACGGCACGGGTAGGGGAGGAGATTGCGGGGAGATTGGCGGAGTTTATAACCACGAAGGACGCTAAGGAACACTAAGGATACGTTAAAAACTTTGTGCCCCTTTGTGTCCTTGGTGGTTTTTTTTTCTTTCCGTGATATGGTAATAGTATGCGTATTTCCATAGCCCAGATTAATTCTACCATCGGCGATTTTTCCGGCAACCGGGAAAAGATACTCGACTTTACCCGTAAGGCAGTGCAGGAGCAGGCCGCTGATCTGGTCCTCTTTCCCGAACTGGCTGTCTGCGGTTACCCCCCCATGGATCTGCTCGATCAGGATCGCTTTGTGGAGCTCAACATCCGCACGGTACATATTCTGCAGCGGGAACTGCCGCCGGGCGCCGCCGTGGGGCTCGGTTTTGTAAACCGGAATCCGTATTCGCGGGGCAAGAACCTGGTCAACGTGTATGAGATCATTCAGGACGGAAAGCTGGCCTTTGAACAGGTTAAAACCCTGCTCCCCACCTACGATGTGTTTGACGAAGCCCGCAACTTTGAATCGGCGCAAAAATGGCAAGTCTTTGAGTGGAAGGGTGAACGCATCGGCATAGCCATTTGTGAAGATGTCTGGCGGGAGACCGACACTCCCGGCACCTTTTATGTCAAAGACCCGGTGCGTGAATTGATGGACCAGGGAATTACGATGCTCTGTGTACCGTCCGCCTCGCCGTATGTGGCAGGCAAACTCAAAGTACGCCGTGCTCTTGCCGAACGGATCAGCCGCAGAGGCAACATCCCCCTCATCTACATCAACGCCGTAGGCGCCAACGATCAGATTATTTTTGACGGCCGTTCTTTTGTAATTGCCCCCACGCCGGAAGCGGAGCGTACCGGCGCGCTCAAAGATTATCCCGAGCGCGTAAACGCCAAAGCCTTTGAAGAAGATCTCATTTCATGGAATACCACCGAATCCTCTTCCCACCCTTCACCCTCCCCCCTCCACCCTTCTTCTGATGATGATCCCTTCAACGCAGGGCTAACACGTTACGAACTGGATATTCTCGAAGATGCATTGATAACCGGTATTCGTGACTACATGAAAAAATGCGGTTTTACCCGCGCCCACCTGGGACTTTCAGGCGGTATTGATTCGGCGCTCGTGGCGTACCTTGGCGTAAAAGCGGTAGGCAGTGAAAACATTACCTGCTTTAGTATGCCGTCGCGTTTTTCTTCCGAGGGTTCCAAAGATGATGCGAAAGAATTGGCGGAAAATCTCGGCTGCCGTTACGAGACCCTTCCCATTGAAGATGTTTTTACCGCATTCCTCGGCACGCTGGAAAATGTTTTTGAAAAACGTCCCTTCGATATTGCCGAGGAAAATCTTCAGGCCCGGATCCGGGGTACGTTATTGATGGCCTTCTCCAATAAATTTAATTCGATGCTGCTTACTACGGGAAACAAAAGCGAGCTTGCCATGGGCTATTGCACCCTGTACGGCGACATGAACGGCGCCCTCGGTCCCATTGGCGATATGTTCAAGACCGAGGTCTTTGCCCTCTGCAAACGGATCAACGAAAAGTCAATTGCGGAAAGCGGCAAGGCAATCATCCCTGCAGCTATCATCGAAAAGCCGCCGTCGGCGGAACTGCGGCCCAATCAAAAAGATCAGGACAGCCTGCCCCCCTACGAAACGCTCGATGAAATCCTGCGGCTTTATTTATACGATAATCTTTCCTGTGACGAGATCGTAAAAAAAGGCTGGGATGAAGCGCTTGCTGCGCGCATCATCAAAACCGTAGCCCGCGCGGAATTCAAACGCCGCCAGGCGCCGCCGGTGCTTAAAGTGTCGCCGCGGGCTTTTGGTATGGGCAGGCGGCATCCTATTGCGCGGGTGGTGTATGAGGTGTAAGGTGTCCTCCTTATAGCGGGGTCACACTTTTCACTATTTCACTTGCAAAAGTGAAATAATAGTGATATTATAGTGAAAAGGTGAAATAATATGACGGAAGATGAAAAAACTGAATTTAAGCGGGAATTTACCCCCGATATAAAAAAAGGGGTCGTTGCTTTTGCCAATACGCAATCCGGGAAGCCCTGCTCAATGCTATTATCCACCGTGATTATTCATTCAGCGGCAGCACTATAATCAATATATACGACGACCGTATGGAATTTGTTTCTTTGGGCGGCTTGCTTCCGGGTTTACACAAAAGTGATCTTACCATGGGGATTTCCCAGCCAAGAAATGAAAAACTCGCCAATGTGTTTTATCGTCTAAAGCACATTGAAGCCTACGGTACGGGCTTAAAAAAAATAATGCGGCTCTATAAAGATTGTCCTCAAAAGCCACTTATATCAGTTTCTGACGGGGCTTTTGTAATTGGACTTCCGAATATCAACTATGCAAAGGAAAATGATTCGAATAAAAATAGTGATATCAAAAAACAGCACTTGATAATTTTGGAATACCTTAAAACTCACAATCAGATTTCCAATGCTGAAGTACAGGAACTTTTATCGGTTAAGCAGACCAGGGCTTACATTATCCTTAAAGATATGCGTAACGCCGGCTTACTTTAAGAACTGCCCTTCTCCCTTAACTCCCACGCTTTAATCCGCATCTCTGCACGCTTAAGGCTTGCCTTGGCATTATCCACTTCGAACTTCAGCATGCCTTCCGCCAGAGTTTCTTCCGCACGCTTTTTGGCGTCGCAGGCCCGTTCATAGTCGATCTCGTCGGGACGCTCGGCGGCGTCAATCATCAACACAGTTTTGTGGTCTTTTACTTCGAGGATCCCTTCGGTGATAAAAGCCTGATGCAGAACGCCTTTATCGTCCTTTACGCGGAGTATGCCGGTAGTGACCGGGGCGGTAAAGGGGGAATGATGTGTATAGACACAGATCTCGCCGTCAATCAGGGTAAGGGTGACAGACTCAACCTGACCTGAATAGAAAAGGCGGTAAGGGGTATGCACTTCAAACGGAAAAGAGGCAGACATCAGGTTTTTGCCTTTTCGAGCACGTCGTCAATGGAGCCGACCATGAAGAACGCCTGTTCGGGAACGGCGTCACATTCGCCGTCGAGTATCATCTTAAAACCGCGTATGGTTTCTGCAACCGGCACGTACTTGCCGGGGATGCCGGAGAATTTTTCCGCAACAAAGAACGGCTGGCTGAAAAAGCGCTGAACCTTGCGCGCCCGGTTTACAATGAGCTTGTCCTCGGCGGAAAGTTCATCCATACCAAGGATCGCGATGATGTCCTGGAGTTCCTTGTAGCGCTGGAGTATCTGCTGACAGCGCTGGGCAGTGTGATAATGATCTTCGCCGACAACGGCAGGATCAAGAATCCGTGACGATGAGGCCAATGGATCAACCGAAGGATAGATGCCCAGCTCGACGATTTTACGGGAGAGAGTCGTAGTGGCGTCAAGGTGGGCAAAGGTTGTCGCCGGCGCAGGGTCGGTAAGATCATCGGCGGGAACATAGACCGCCTGAATACTCGTGATGGAACCGCGTGAGGTGCTGGCGATACGTTCCTGGAGGCTCCCCATTTCGTTTGCCAGTGTCGGCTGGTAGCCGACGGCGCTGGGAATTCGGCCAAGGAGGGCGGAAACTTCGGCGCCGGCCTGAATGAACCTGAAAATATTGTCGATAAAAAGCAGCACATCCTGCCCGCCCTGATCGCGGAAATGTTCCGCCATGGTAAGCCCCGCAAGGGCTACCCGCATACGGGCGCCCGGCGGCTCGTTCATTTGGCCAAAGACCAGGGCGGTTTTATCGATGACGCCTGACTCGTTCATTTCTTTCCAGAGGTCGGCCCCTTCGCGGGAACGCTCGCCGACGCCGGAGAAAACCGAATAGCCTGAATGTTCCGTGGCAATGTTGCGGATAAGCTCCATGATGATAACGGTCTTGCCGACGCCCGCGCCGCCGAAAAGTCCGATTTTGCCGCCCTTTGCATACGGCGCAATAAGGTCGATAACCTTGATACCCGTTTCAAAAACTTCGGTGGCGGGCTTCTGTTCTTCAAAACTCGGCGCGGCCCGGTGAATCGACGCATACTCTTTTGCGGTAAACGGGCCTTTGTCGTCAATGGACTTCCCGATAACGCTGAACATTCGCCCAAGGACTTCTTCACCCACGGGGACCCGGATCGGATACCCGGTATCTTCTGCGGGAAGGCCGCGGGACAAGCCCTCGGTAGCTTCCATTGCGACGCAGCGGACCCGGTTGTCGCCGATGTGCTGCAATACTTCCAGTACAACACTGCGCCCTGCCGCGGCATTTTGACCGCCGCCTGATGTTACTTCCAGGGCGTTAAGAATCGCAGGAACCTGCCCCTCCTCAAAACGGACATCCACAACGGGACCGACTATCGCGGTGATCTTTCCTACATTGCCCATACCATTTCCTCGCTTTAACTGCTTAACGCCGCGCTGCCGCCGACGATCTCTGACATTTCCTGAGTGATGCTTGCCTGCCGCACCCGGTTATAGTTTATCTGTAAGCTCGCCAGCATATCCTCGGCGCTCTTGCTTGCTTCATCCATGGCTGCCATCCGCGCGCTCTGTTCGCTCACATACGCTTCTACAAGCGAACCGTAAATAACGCCTTTGATGTACAGGGGAACCAGCGCGTCAAAAACTTTTTCTTCGGACGGAAGAAATTCAAAATGAAGCTCGGCCCGTTCATGCCCTTCCTTTTCGGCAAGTTCAGCCTGAATTTGCTCCGTATCCAGGGGTAGTATCTGCCGTTCTGTGGGAAGGAGTTTTATGGTGCTGTACATGTGGGTGTAGACGATATGAACCGAGTCGAACATCCCCCAGGAAAATTGGGAGATAATATAATCGGCAATCTCCTTTGCATTTTCCACGGTAGGCATTGCCGACCGGAACGAAAAATTTTCCAGAATGACATACGGGGAATGTATAAAGTACCGGTACCCGATGGACCCAATCAGAATCAAAAGTGGGTTGCTCACTTTGGCGCAGAGCTCATTTACCCGGCGGAAAATGTTGGCGTTGTAGCCGCCTGCCAGTCCCTTGTCACTTGTGACAACGACGATAGCGGTACGGACCTTTCCTTCTGCATTGGGAAGGCGGAAAAAATCACTCCGTACATTGCTTACGCCGGAGAGAATGTCGCACATGGATTTTTGTATGCGGTTAAAATACGGTTCGGTATCTTCCAGCAGACGACGGCCCTTCCGCAGTTTTGCGGTGGAGATAAGGTTCATCGCCTTGGTAACCTGGAGTGTCTGCCGTATAGCCCGCATCCGCAGGCGGACGTCCCGTAAATTTGCCATGTGCGCCTACTGCTTTAATTCTTTGTAGTTTTCAACAGCGGATTTCAGTTCCGCTTCCTGTTCCGCCGTAATTGCCCCGGTATCCGCAATGGCCTTTAAAGCTGCGGCATTATGGATCTTAAGGTAGTCAAGAAAACCTTTGCTGAATGATGGTATTTTGTCAACGCTCACGTCCATCAAATACCCGTTGACCGCAACATAGAGAAGGGCTACCTGGTTTTCCACGGCATAGGGGGAGAACTGGGGCTGTTTGAGCACCTCCATGAGCCGCTCCCCCTGGGCCAGTTTGTCCTGGGTAGCCTTGTCAAGGTCGCTCCCGAACTGGGCAAAGGCGGCCATTTCCCGGTATTGGGCAAGGTCCAGCCTGAGCCGCCCGGAGATCTTCCGGATTGCCTTAACCTGGGCAGCGCCGCCAACACGGCTTACCGAAAGTCCCACATCAATGGCAGGGCGGAATCCCGAATTGAACAATTCAGAATCAAGAAAGATTTGCCCGTCGGTTATCGAAATAACATTGGTAGGTATATACGAGGAAATATCTCCCGCCTGGGTTTCTACAATGGGCATGGCGGTGATGGAGCCGCCGCCGCGTACATCGGAAAGTTTTGCCGCCCGTTCCAACAGCCGCGAATGGAGATAGAACACATCTCCGGGAAAGGCTTCCCGTCCCGGCGGCCTGCGGAGCAAGAGGCTTATTGTCCGGTATGCCACGGCATGTTTGGAAAGATCGTCGTAGACCACAAGAACATCTTTACCCTGATGCATAAAATGTTCCGCCATGGCAACCGCCGAATAGGGGGCCAGATATTGCAGGGCGGCCGAATCGGAAGCGGAGGCAAGCACCACAAAGGTGTAATCCATCGCTCCTGCCTTTTCAAGGTTTCTGATGATTGCCGCCACCGAAGATGACTTCTGTCCGATGGCGCAGTACACGCAGAAAACATTCTTGCCTTTCTGGTTGATGATTGCGTCAATGGCAAGCGCTGTCTTCCCGGTCTGCCGGTCCCCGATGATAAGTTCCCGCTGTCCGCGGCCTATCGGGATCATTGCGTCTACGGAAAGCGTTCCGGTCTGCAGCGGAGTATCCACGCTTCCCCGGTCAATTACCGGCGCCGCAGGGGCTTCCACAGGCAGATACGCTTCTGCGGTGACGGGACCTTTGCCGTCTACCGGCGCGCCCAGGGGATTTAACACCCGCCCGATAATCGAATTTCCCGACGGGACGGAAACTACCTTTCCCGTACCCCGCGCTTCTTCACCGTCCCGCACAAGGCTTTCCCCGGAAAGGAGTACGCAGCCGACTCCGCCTTCTTCAAGGTTAAGGACGATTCCCGTTGCGCCGGAGGCAAATTCCACGAGTTCGCCGTAGATAGCCTTATCAAGACCGTAAACGGTGGCAACCGCATCGCCCACCTGTACTACAAAGCCCGTAGAGTCCGAAGAAGGCTTTCCCTCCCAATGTTCGATCTGTTCCTGCAGGACCTTTGTCAGGTCTCCAAAATTTACCATGCGTTACCTCCGGCGGTGAGCGGAACGTTTTTTGCATCCAAGTCCGCCGCCATTTTTCGTATCCGTCCCCGCAGGCTTGCGTCAATGGCTTCGCTTCCGATTAACAGCCTGCATCCTCCAAGAAGTTCCGGAAGGAGACGGGGAATGATCCGTATCTCCTTTGCGCCGGTTTCCTGAATCAGTTTTGTTTTTAACGTATTCTGAAATTCCACGTCCAATGGCTGCGCCGATTCAAGGGTAAGTTCCAGAACTCCGTTTCTTTCGTCGATAATTTTTTCAATATTTTTTATGACAAGATCGATGCGCCCAAAAAGATTTTTCCGCACGAGCAGGGCAATAAAACGTATCGCCGTCTCCATCGCGGTTGCGGTGATCCCCGCCTGCGCCGCCGATTGGCGTATCATTTTTTCCAGCTGGGAAGCGGCCGTTGTCCCCGAAAGACGCCGGTGAATATTTTTGATACCGGGAACCAGTGCCTGCAAAACAGCCAGCCCTTCCTCGCAGCTGCTGCCGGAAGCGTCAAGTGCATTGATAAAGGCCAGGGCCCAGCGATCGCTTTGAAACATCCTGGTTACTTTCCTATCGCAGTACCGAGTTCGGCAAGCAGCTGCTCTGCATAGCGGCGGTTATCATCTTTGCCGATTTCCCGTAACAGCAGCTGTCCCGATGCGGCAATCACGAGACCTGCGGCCTCGGCCCTGAACCGGGCCATGGCGGCTTTATGCTCGGATTCGATCTGGGTTCTGGCGTTGGCCAAAAGTTTTTCCGCCGCCTCTTTTCCGTCCGCAATAATGAGCGAGGCCTGCTGCTGTGCCGTTTCACGGGCGGCTCGGATAATGTTCTCCGATTCACCGTCGGCCTTTTTTAATTGATCCTCATACTGCTGCAGAAGGAGCTTTGCCTGATTTTTATCTTTCTCCGCCTGGGCAATAGTGTCCCCAATTTTTTTTGTACGGTCCTCCATAAATTTGGTAACCGGCTTAAAGAGGATCGCCCGGAGAACAAAAAACAAAACTCCGACATTGATTATGGTTATGAGGAATGTCGTTATTGAAGGTGTGATCATTAATTATGATCCTTATGCTTTGGTAAAGATCAATATGGCAATAACAAAACCATAAATGGCGGTTGCTTCTGCCAGAGCGACGCCCAGAAAAAATACCGTCATGATTTTTCCGGAAGCTTCCGGCTGACGGGAGATGGCTTGGGCGGTTCCCCCTGTGGCAATACCGATACCAATTCCCGCGCCGAGTCCGGCGAGTACTGCAATACCTGCTCCGATAAGAAATGCAAGATCCATATCAAACTCCTTTTTCGCACTATTAATTACAGGGCTTCCAGCCCCTCGTGTTGTTCTTCAAATAAAACCGCTTCGCCGACAAAAATCGTCGTCAGGAACGTGAAAATGACCGCCTGGATCAGCCCGTCAAAAAAATCAAAATAAAGCGACAGCGCCGAAGGCACCAGCAGCGGAATGGGAAGGGCCTGTTCCACAAGAAGCATGATGATAAATCCCCCGAGTATATTTCCAAAAAGCCGCAGACACAGGGACAGCGGCCTGATGATAAAGTCCAAAAGATTAAAGGGCAGCATCATCGGCACCGGATGGAGAAGATTCTTTAACCATCCCTTAAGACCCCGCGCCCGTAAGCCCCCTATCAACATGAGGAGCAGCGTAAGAATTGCAAGGGCAGCGGTCAGATTAATATCTTTCGTCGGAGGCTTGATGGTAAAGGGCGGCTCAATGTCCCAAAGGGAAATTGAAAGCGGCGACAGCACGGGAATAATATTTGCCACAAGCAGGAACAGAAAAACCGTGCCCACATAGGGGCCGTAGATTTTTGCCCGCTTTCCAAAATATTGCTTCGAAAAATCGTTGAGAAAACCGATAGCCCATTCAAGAAAAACCTGCGGCCCCCGGGGGACCGCTTTGAGCTTACGGGTAAGGAGCAGCGATCCGATGATCAGGATTGCCATTACCACCCAGGAAATCAGCACCGTTTCATTTATATCGATAGACGAGATCGTAAAGCCCAGTAGCTTTACCGGTTTATGCAAGGGTATGGAAATGATGGTTTTAAATTCTTCCAGGGATTCTCTAATATCCATGGCTTGTACCCTTTATTCCTTATTTAAAGAAAAAATCATCCTTAAAATATTTTTTTAAAAATTCCTCTGATACTTTATCATTGCTGCTCATGGTGGTGTATGTTGCTTCAAGAAAGCCCTTGGTCAGATAGAAACTTCCCAGAAGGAAGAATTCCGCCACCTTGGGGACCACCCCCATAGTCTGATACATCTGCATGGCGTTTTCAGGCGCATATTCGGACAGCAGATACTCAATAACTATCTGTTGGGACAGGTTGATGGCATAAATTACTTCGGAAACGGGGTACCCGTCCCGCATCCGGTCTTTTCCCAGCTTAACAAAAAAATCCCCAATAAGGGAACGGTCTATGCCCCGGTCCAGGGTTCGCGCCAACAGCGGATAAAAAGGGGCATCCGCCCTGATCAGGGTGTCATCGTCAAGCGCATTGTAGTGCTTGAGCTGGGAGGCTTTTCGGATAGCGTTCTTCCATTTGACAGCGAAATCCCGGGATTTCAGGTTCAATGTATCAATTATAGTACCTTCAACCATAAATACAGGTTACATCAAATGAAGGCCGGGGTGCAAGAGTAGTTCAGCGGACTTCAAGCTTTTCCGTCAATACCTGCATAACTGCTTTGATATCTACCGGTTTGGCGATATGGCCATTCATCCCGGATTTCAGGGCTTTTTCCACATCTTCCCGGTAGGCGTTTGCGGTCATTGCGATTATCGGAACCGGTTTTACCGGATCCGAAAATCGCTTAGGAGTTTGCCCTGAAACTTCGGTTCGAGCAAACTCCAAGCCAAAGGAAGCGAG
>JAISJS010000248.1 GCA_031261385.1 Treponema sp. | reverse complement strand
ACCGACGATTGCAGAAAATCACCGAGCTCGCTGCCGGATACATACCCGTCATGGTTCAGGTCGGCTTCCCGTCCCCGCAGGGCCATTTCAAGCTGTCTGCGGAAGATACTTTTGTCAGGGACGGTTTCATCCGCCGCCCCCGCGGCAATAAACTGCCTGACCGGCTGGGAAATCTTGTAGTCGATAATACCCGGCGCGGCGCGCGACATCGCAAAGACCGAACCGGAAAAACAACTGTCAAACATGAACAGCACATGACGGCTCGTGATCATCTTCGCCCAGGTGTCAAACATCTGCATCGGGATAGCCTTCTGCTGAAAACCCCGTTCATCCCTGGCAGGATTCGGCGCGTCGGTGGGAACGATATAGCCCATATCACGGGTATTGCTTAATTTCAGCGTGTGTCCATGACCCGCGTAATACACAATAAGCCGGGTATCCTCATCGTACCCGTAACGGTTAAGGAAGGCTTCAATTCCGTCCCGGAGATTTGCGCTGTCGGCGTTTTCCAGGGTTTCCACGGTAAAACCCTGCTCCTCAAAGAGACGCGTTACCACCTGCACATCTTCCTTTACTCCGGCAAGCCGTGCCCAGCCATTGGTATAATTACTTTCACCAATCACGAGCGCGTAGGATTGGGAAAAATTCGTCAGAGCCGCCCCGCCCTGCCCGATAACGGTTATCCCCCTGCTCTGTGCGTCAAGAGCCGCAAGCGGCAATAGCAGCAGGATCAAGAGTAAGTAGGATACGCTACACCCGGCGTTTGTTTTTGATAAATAACGATTTTCTACGCTATATCTGGGGGGGGGTAAACTTCATATTGGTTCTCCTTAAAAAGGGCTCAATAACCAGTGTACCGTTTTATTATCCACATTTTCCGGATTTTGTCAAACTCCCTGCAAAGTTTTTGATACCATACGGCCCCCAATTAGTGTCTGCCCCTAACCAATAATCCACCGTCCCAGGGTCCGCGTGGCACTGTCAAATTCTGCGCCAACCTTAACAAGTTGCCGGGTTCCGGCGGTATAAGGCAGTAAATAACCTTTGTCGTCAATCTGTTGCAAAGCGTCTTCCGCGGTGCCGTTCCCGGCTAATTTAAATTCAAACACATAAATCTGCTTGCCAGTGATAACTACTGCATCCGCCCGGCCGGCTGCGCTGCGAACCTCCGCCTGGGCATACTGGCCCATAAGGCGGAACACCAGGTAAAACAGGGTTTGATAATGCCGCTCGGTTTTATCATTCAGCTCGTAGGGAATCTCGGCGAAAAATGCGCGGAGCCGGGTCATAAAGGCATCGGCATCGCCTTTTTGTAAGTCCTCAATAAATTTGAAAATTGAAAAGTCCTGGTTATTCCCCACCCAGGGGGTATAGAGGGGCAGGAGTTCGTTGAGGAAACCGTATTCCACTTCTCCGTTGGGGAAGCCCAGGGTATAAAGGCGGAATTTCCGGTCGTATTTTTTTATGGTCAGGTAGCCGCTCTGATAGAGCAGCGGAATAGAGTTGGCGCTATTCGCCCGGTAATTGGTGAGGGCGTCTTCCGGTACGGTAACGCCTTCGGTTAAAGTCCGCAGATCGTAATCCGATGCTTTAAGTCCCTGGACAAGGAAAGTGGGGGTGCCGGTTTTAAACCAGTAGTCGCCGAAAAAGCTGTCTGCAAGGGTATTTAAAACACTAAAGGGGTTGAACACGCTTTCCCCGTCCCCGGCAAAATGATACCCATTATAAAACCGCTGCATCTCCTCCAGGGCGCCTTCATAGGTCATATCATTTTTTTCTGCCAGGACATGCAATTCTGTCTCAAAATTTCCGGTAAGTTCCGCCGCGGTTATGCCGCAGAGCCCGGCATAGGCCTCGCTCATACTGATGTCCCGCAGTTGATTAAGATCGCTAAAAACACTTACCTGAGAAAATTTAGTGACCCCAGTGAGCAAGACAAACTTGAGCCACGGGCCGGCACTTTTTAAAACGCCGTAAAAGGCCTTGAGGCTTTTGCGAATTTCTTCCTGAACGGCGGGATTATCCCCCGTTGGAGGGCCAAAGGTACTGAGCAGGGGTTTGTCATACTCATCGATAAGCACCGCAACCTTTCGGCCCGATTTTTCGTATGCCCGGCGGATAAGGCTCAAAAAACGGGTCGATAAGGTTTGGGCTCCGGGATCCCGGCCCCATTGTTCTTCCAGGGGCTGTAAATTGGCATTGAGCCCGGATTCAAGGCTTTTCAGATCCGTATAATTTTCCACATTCAAATCGATATGAAAAACCGGGTGCACTATCCAGTCTTTTTCGATTTCTGCAATGGCAAGCCCCGGCTGCCCTGCAAACTGCGAGTTCGCTTCAATTGCTTCGAAAAGTTCTCTCTTCCCCAGAAAATAGGCCTTTAAGGTAGATACGAGGAGACTTTTTCCAAACCTGCGGGGGCGCCCGAGAAAATAGGGATTCCCCTCGCTTATCAGCCGGTGAATCCATGGGGTCTTGTCCACATAAACATAGCCTTCGGTACGGAGGGTTTCAAAATCCTGAATGCCTATGGGCAATTTTCGCAGTGCCATACCTTATTATATAATAAAAACTAAGCAGTGGGCAAGGTTTAACAGTAATTCCAAATGAGGAAAAAATCGGAAGAAATTTAACCGCAAAGTCGAATAAGTTAAAGAAGGGATAAGAAAATTTTCTTCCTTTTTCGACTGCGAACCGAAG
>JAISJS010000225.1 GCA_031261385.1 Treponema sp. | reverse complement strand
GTCTTAAGTGTGCAGATGTCGCACCCCACGCGGGTGCGTGGATTGAAACGCGGTCGGAAGGGGGCATCTCTTGAAACTTATGGCGTCGCACCCCACGCGGGTGCGTGGATTGAAACATCGCACGGATGGAAAATTGTTGATCCCTGAAGCGGTCGCACCCCACGCGGGTGCGTGGATTGAAACTTTATGATCATACCGCTGCCAGGAGTGCTTAACCTGTCGCACCCCACGCGGGTGCGTGGATTGAAACAGTTGATTGTTATTGGTTACTTTTCAGGAATATAGTCGCACCCCACGCGGGTGCGTGGATTGAAACACGGGACCAATTGACCCACACAATACTGTATACCGTCGCACCCCACGCGGGTGCGTGGATTGAAACATTTTGTGCCATTTTGATACGCTTTTTCGGCTAGTCGCACCCCACGCGGGTGCGTGGATTGAAACACACAGCTTGAGTACTTACAGGCTGGTTGTAAGGGTCGCACCCCACGCGGGTGCGTGGATTGAAACGATAGCGCTTGATCAAGTAAGCAAGCTCTATGGGTGTCGCACCCCACGCGGGTGCGTGGATTGAAACCATGTTGCTAGCACCTTACGTAATCTATCCGCCGAGTCGCACCCCACGCGGGTGCGTGGATTGAAACCGACGTATACGGTATGGGTAGCGAATTCCCTTCAGTTGCCGATTTTGAACGGAATTTTCCGTCCCTTTGCTTTGCCATTGCCACCGGTGTTGGTAAAACCCGCCTTATGGGCGCGTTTATAACCTATCTTCATTTAAGTAAACATATCAACAATTTTTTTGTCCTTGCGCCGAATCTGACCATCTATAACAAACTGATAGACGATTTCACACCCAATACCCCAAAGTATGTCTTCAAGGGATTGTCTGAATATGTCGTTAATCCGCCGCTTATTATTACCGGCGATAACTATGAATCCGGCATTGATGTCCGCAGCAATCAATGGATATTTACCGGTATTCATATCAATATTTTTAATATCGGTTATGGCAGTTTCAAATTAGACTGTAGCGGAATACAGTATCAGCCGGTAAGCCGTGATTTACTTATCCAGCATTTACGCACCAACAATCAGGAAATTTTTTCTTCCATCAAGGAAGATGCCTGTTCTGCTCACGCAGAACTTGAGGAACGGCTGGAGAACTATCTGGTAAGAGGCCTGGTTAACTATGAAGATATTTCCTATGATGATCAAAGCGACTTGTTATATGATTTAAGTACACAGCTTATTAAACATCTTGGAACCTATCTTAAAGAGGTTGATGATATAAGGAACGTCGTCTTGTTCCATCAAAAACAGCTTGCGGATTTTATCCATGCTCAAATGCTGGATCACCAAAATGAAACAGCTTCGGACTTCGATATAAAAGTAAGCAAAGGCTTTACTCCATTGAAGGAAATTGCCTTTACGGCGGAAGAAGGAGTTGAACCGCTAAGTTTCCGCAGTACCACTTTTGATAAGTCAAAAATTGGCAAGATTATATTCAACGGCTTTACCAAGTGCCTATATCCCGCAATGAAATTTGATTCTGATACAGAACGACGGTTTTCTGTAATCCTTGAACAGGAAAGCATTAAATGGCTCAAACCCGCAAAAGGCCAATTTCAAATATTTTACCAACTTGGCAATGAAAACCTTGAATATGTCCCGGACTTTGTTGCTGAAACTACCGATAAAATCTATATGATAGAGACAAAAGCAGAAAATCAGATGGCTTCAACGGAAGTTCAAAACAAGAAGAAATCCGCTGAAATGTGGTGCGGTTATGCTTCGGAACATAACGCCAAAAATGGCGGTAAGCCCTGGGAATATTTGCTTATTGGGCATGATATAGTTAAAGATAATATGACGCTCAACTATTTTGAGCAAAATGGCAGGTAAAGGAATTTATTATCTGATGGAGTAAAAGTCATGAATATACAGGGTATCAAAAAACTACTCTCCCAAGGCGAAGGCCTCATCGTTGAATTCAAAGCCGCAAAAGACACCCTCAGCAATAGCATCTTTGAAACAGTCTGCTCCTTCTCAAACCGCTACGGCGGATACCTTTTCCTTGGGGTAAACGATTTCGGCCAAGTCCTTGGTGTGAACCCGAAAGCAATCCCTGCCTTGGGAACACATATCCGATATGAAGTTATTTAAGAGCGCAGATCTTTCCCGTAGCATTTTCCATTACTGTTTCCTAATTCCTTGTCTTGCAAAGAATTACGAATTACCGGCGAAGAGACTTGAACTCTTACACACTCGCGTGCAATAGATTTTGAGTCTATCGTGTCTACCATTCCACCACGCCGGCTTTTGCGTCGCGTGAAGCGACGTTAATTCAAAGATTCAGAGCGCGTCGGCACCAGAAACAAGCCACCGCACGCGATAAAGGGAGGCAGCCTTTAGGCTGCCGTACGCGCCGCGCCGACTAAATAAAACGCACTTCAACCATACACTAAAAAGCCTCCGGACTTCAAGACGGTAAACCAGCCTTACCCAAAAAGTCTCCGGCATTCAAGATAAAATCTTTTCTCCGCTGCTTCGCCCATCGAAAAACTTTTCCGGGGCAGAGGGCCGGATTGTGCCACGGTTTCAAAAAGGCCGCTTTTTTTGATGGGCGGCAGTTCTATGCAGATTGCAGGCTTTGCCTTGTTGGCGGCAAGGCGGCTTAATTCTCCCTTGCCGTGGATGTAATCAATCACTGCGCCGGTAGATTTTACCAATTCGTCGAGCAGGGGCTGGAGGCTCACCGTTGCAAGTTCCGCAGTATCCGCCTGTAAGGCAAAATAGCGCTCACTTTTTTTGCTGTACCGGAATCCATTAAGTTGTTTCAGGATTCCCTCGACTGCAGAGCTGTCTGTTCCAAACAGCACCCGGTGAATCGGCTCGAATTGTATTGCCGGGTCGTAGAGGTTTTCAATCTCCACCATGGCGTAGCGGCATGGGTGCTGATCGAGTTCCGGCTCCCCGCTGTGGGCTTTTTTGTATTCTTCCCATATCGCCCTGGCGGTTGCAAGTGAATGGTTCCCGTCTCCGACCGCATAGAGAAAGGGAACGGTGTCCGTTACCCCATATCGCGCATTGGCCTTGCGGCCCAGGTTCTCCAGGCTTTCCGCCAGCGCGGCCCAGGTCTCTGCATCAGGTAAAATCCAGCCCGAAACGGCGCCGGAATTCATCATCAGGGGGCTTTGGTACACCGGGCGGGATCGCTTTGCATTTTCGCCAAGGGCTGAAAGCAGGGAATCCGTATCATCATCAATCAACACGAGAATGTGGGGCGTTTCGAGCGGCGCTCCGCGGCGTATATCCATCCGCGGGGGAAGGCGTTCCGGTACGGTTCCCTCGGTGGCGCGAATCAGGGGGCGGGCGGCAGGAGACCAATCGTACTGTTCCAGATCCAGCGCGGCGATGAGGCCCCGCCGTTTTTGGTGAAGGGAGGTATCCCGTTCAAGGTACACCAGCGCCTGCTGCGGCGGGGCAAAGATCCCATTGGCAAGATAGTCCTCCATGGATTGGCGGATGATTTCGATACGTTGGAGTTTGTCATCATCCTCAAGATACACTTCGGGGAAAATCAGGCGCAGCGCTGAAGGATCGTCCCCAACGGCCTTTTGTACTGTCTCCCAGTACGCGCGGTCCTGGGTAAACTGATCGCAGGCGATGACCGCCCATTTGGATATGTCAACTCCGGCGCCGGGGATTAAAACCTCGGGAACAATGAGGCCGAGCGCGGCAAGCCGTTGGTGTATATCATTCATACGACTAATAGTAGACTATCCGGTCTTTTGGGTAAAGACTGATTACCGTTCATCTTTCTTGACAAAACATCTCTGCGGTACAATAGTTAAGGGAGGGCTTTTCAAGGAGTTTGAGTCGTGCAGTTACAGCGTCCGGTTTTTATACAGGAACAACGTCTCAAAATGAGCCCGCTGCTCTATCAGTCGCTCAAGCTGATGGAGCTTCCTATCGTTGACCTGAGGGAAAAAATCGAGGAGGAGATTGAGCGGAATCCTGCCCTGGAAGTGCTCGAAGACCGGTCCACGGTTTCGCTTGACGAGGCTCCTGTCCGGAAAGATGAAGATGATTATTTTGAAACTGCCTCTGATTCGGGCTATGTCAGCAGGGGCGGGGATGAAGCCGCCGATGAGCAGCACCGTTTTATCGAAGGGGCTCTTTCCCGTATGGAGACCCTGCAGGAACACCTTCTCTGGCAGCTTCATCTGGAGCCGATTGACGATGAACTGCGCCTGATTTGTGAAACGCTGATCCAGAACCTCAACGAAGACGGTTTCCACAAGGAACCGCCTGAACTTATTTTTAAGCAGGGGCTTCTTTTCCCGGCGGTTCCTCCGCCGCGAATCGGTGAGGCAATGCGCCTGGTTCAGTCGCTTGATCCTGTCGGCGCCTGCACTACCGGTTACCATGAATCCCTTCAGGTACAGGTCCGCCTTTTAAACGACGCGCCCGATGGGCTGGAAGCCGCCCTTGATTACCTTGAATTGCTGGAGCGGGGAAAGATTGCTGAGGTGGCAAAAAAACTTGACCGCACCGAAGATGAGATACAGCTTTTTTTTGAACGGATTAAAGAACTCTCCCCTTTTCCCGGCAGACGTTTCGCCGGGGCCGGGGTCCGCTATGTGGTTCCCGATGTCCAGGTGATCAAAAAAGAAGATGAATTTGCCATCGTCCTTAACGATGAAGAAATTCCCGTGCTTGGAATCAATCCTTTTTTTATGAAACTTTCCGATAAAAAAGACAGCGATAAACCTGCCCGCGATTTTGTCCGGGAAAACATCAAGGAGGCCCGCTGGTTCATCCAGTCAATCAATCAGCGGAACCATACGCTGCTGCGGACATCACGGGCGATTGTTGAATTTCAGCGGCCCTTTTTTGTAAACGGGCCCAAATATCTGGCCCCGCTCACCCTGAGTGACATTGCCAGGGAACTGGGGGTACACGAGACCACGGTTTCGCGGACTGCCAACGGAAAATATATGCAGACCGAATGGGGGATTTTTGAGATTCGCCACTTTTTTACCAATTCCATCAGCGGGTCCGGTTCCGGCGGTTCCCGGTATTCCAAGGAAGGGGTAAAGGAAATCATCAGGGAGCTGATCACGCAGGAAGACCGGCATTTTTCGGATCAGGAGATCACCGCACTGCTGGCCCGGCGGGGAATCCCCCTGGCGCGGCGTACCGTAGCCAAGTATCGCAATGAACTTGATCTGGGTTCATCATATACGCGATAATATGAGTAACAGGAGGCGTTTATGAATATCGATGTTAAAGCTGTTCACTTCACCCTGAGGGATGATACCAGGGAATACCTGGATCGGAAGATCGCCCGTATTCACAATGCGGAGAACATGATTGTCGATTTGCTTGTCACCCTTACCAAAGACAAGGATTTTGAAGCCGAGGCAACGGTCAATTTCCGCTGGGGTGTTTCCATACACGTCAAAGAACACGAATTTGAATTGAACGCCGCCATTGATAAACTCATGGATGTGCTTGAAACGAAGATCACCAAGGAAAAAGAAAAAGTAAAAGAGAAACGATGATTTCTTTTTGACTTTGCAAACAGTTTACTGGACTATTTTTTTCCCTATTCACTTTCGCTTTCCGCCATCGTATTGCCCAACGCTTCCTTTGCAAGTGATGTGGTGTCCACTGCTCCCCGGCGGGAAGCGCCGCCCCGGCTGCGGCCGGCATTTTCTACCATGCGTTTTTTTGCTGCTGCACGATCTTTCAGGGCAATTTTTGCGGCGGCCCGTACTGCCCGCGCCGACGCCTCACTAATTTTGCACCGCTCTGAAAGTTCTGCCGGGTCGGCGGCGGCAATTTTGTCGATGCTCTCATACGCTTTCATAATTGCGGCGGCCCGTTTGGGACCGATTCCTTCGACCGATTCCAGCGCGGGAAAATAAAGGTCACCGGATCGGAGTTTTTGATTGAGCGAAGTTGCAAAACGGTGGGTCTCGTCACGGACAAACTGGAGAACCTTTAACGCTTCGGAACGCCGGGAAAGCACCACCGGATCTTTTGCATGGGGCAGCCAGAGTTCCTCATCCCGTTTGGCGAGGCCTGCCACATCACTGTCCATGCCGAGTTCGTCCATCACTCCCCTGGCGGCGTTCACCTGGCCTATGCCTCCGTCGATGAGCACCAGATCGGGAAGTTCTTTTCCTTCGCGGATCAGGCGGCTGTACCGGCGGTGAACCGCTTCACGTATGGCGGCAAAATCATCCACCACGCCTACCACCGAACGGAGTTTGAAATAGCGGTAGTTTTTCCGGTCGGGGACCCCGTTCTTAAACGAGATCAGGGATGCGACAGGATGTTTGCCGTCAAGCTGGGCAATATCAAAACCTTCGATTCGTTCCGGGCGGCTGTGAAGGCCCAGCGCCTGAACCAGTTCATCCAAAGCCGGTCCCGCTCCGCGTTCCTTGAGCCGTTTGCGGAGATCTTCCAGGGCATTCTGCCGGGCCATAGCCAGCGCCGCCTCATGGCGTTTTTCAGTTGGCGCAAGCAATTCCGGCTCAAAGCCAAACTGTTCCATAAAGTAGCGGCGCAGAGATTCCATCGATGTTTCTTCCGGTGCATCATTTCCCATTGAGAGAAATATCCTCGGCGGGGGCGGGCGGTCGGGGCTGTAATAGGCGGCGATGAACGTTTCCAGGGATTCGGTTTCGCTGGCGGCGGAGCGGGTCCGGTAAAGTTCCCGGCCGGTCATCTTGCCGCCGCGCATGGAGAAAACGGAAAAGGTTGCCAGAACCCCTTCGGCAGCCCAGGCAATATAATCACGGCCTTCGGGATCAAAGTCCACCACAGTACTGTTTCCGCCGGAAAGGTCTTCTATAGCCTTTATCGCATTGCGAAGCTCGGCTGCCCGCTCAAATTTCAGCTCTCGTGCCGCTTCGTGCATCCCCACGGTAAGGTCGATGATCAGCGACGAGGTTTCACCGGAGAGGAGTTTGGTTACCCGTTCGACGTGGACCCGGTATTCATCAACAGAAATTTTTCCGCAGCAGGGGGCCATACAGCGGCCGATGTGGTAGTACATGCACGGCGCGGTACGTTTCTTTAAAACCCTGCATTTCCGCAGCGGAAAAAGTTTGTCGATTAGCTCCAGCATGGTGTCCACCGCCTGCACATTGGGAAACGGGCCGAAATAGAGACTTTTGTCCTCTATAATGTGCCGGGTGCGGAAAATCCGGGGAAAAATATCGGCGGTGATGCGGATAACCGGGTAGGTTTTGCCGTCTTTCAGGTTGATGTTGTACTTGGGTGAATGCTGTTTGATAAGGGTGTTTTCGAGCAGGAGGGCTTCGTACTCATTGGCGACAATAATCGTTTCGATGGAGCGGGCATGGCGGATAAGGGTAGCGGTTTTAATATCTTTATCGCCCGAAAAATACGATAAAAGGCGGTTTCGCAGAACGCGGGCCTTGCCCACATAAATGATCCGGTTTTCATCATCCCGCCAAATATACACTCCCGGTTCCAGCGGCGCCTCATGAGCAGTTTTTTTTAGTGTTTCAAAAAATCCTTCATTGTTCATATATAGATCTGCCGATACTTACTTGAGGACCTTTCTGAAAAAAGTATGAGAAAAGAACCATTGGGCATATTGTTATTTTATCTTTTTTTCCTGATTTCCGGTAGTCTTTACGCGGCGGGGGAAAAAACTTTTTCCATCGGAGGCGCCGCTTCCTGGGAGGCCGCCGAAGTCCGCGCCGGGGTAACCGAGGTGACCCGCGTGCGGCCCAATCCGGTGCTCGTGCTTAGTTCTGCGGTACACGCCCCAAAAAACGCCGGAAATTCATCGGATTTGGCGGTCTCGTTTGACGAAGCGGCGCCGGATCGTTATACCGATTCTGCCGGCAATTATCGGGTGACCGCATCCCCCGCTCTAAGCGCCGTAGACCGCCGCTTTGCCCGCGGGGGGACCGGGGCAGCCCTTTTCCCCGGCGCTTCGTTTGCAGCGGGGGGCAAAGGCTCCGGCGCCGAAGGTCCGCTTGTAATTGAAGCGATAAATTCCGGGGCTCTTTTTGCCGCCGGTAACCGTATCGGGGACTTCAGCCTGGAATTCTGGCTTTATCCCCTCAACATGGAAAACGGCGAGGAGATACTCACCTGGATTTCTTCGCGCCCGCTGCCCGGTTCCGCAGGCCGTACCCGGGAATATGTTTTTCAGCGGGTCCAGTGTACGGCGGTTAAAAACCGGCTTCAGTGGACGTTTCTGGATTTTTTTTCCGATCCGGGCGGACGGAAGCATGTCAGCGTAAGCCTTTTGGGAGACGCCCCGGTGGTTCCCAAAACCTGGAGCCATCACCTTATCCGCTTTGATTCCGGTACAGGGCTTTTGGAATACCTCGTGGACGGCAGCCCGCAGGCCATTGAGTACGCCAACGCTGCAGGGCGGGAAGGGGGAGAGGTGTATATCCCCATCGTCGGCGAGGGGGGCAGCTTCGTTCTGGGGAACCGTTTTATGGGGCTTATAGATGAATTCAGGATACACCGCGCCTGGCTTGGTCGGCCGGAGACCCGAAAATATCCGCTCCGCGGGGGCAGGGTAGAAACCCGTGCCATCGACCTTGGTGAAGGGGCCGGTTTCGTTCTTAAAATTGATGCGCTGGGCGGCAGGGCCGCCATTCCCGGCGGGAATGGCTTTGGCGAATACCGCGAACAGGGTGATTTCCGCTTTACCGATGATTCGCAGATGCAGTTTTTTGTCCGCGCCGCCGACAACCCCTACCGCTGGACTGATGCGGATTGGCGGCCTTTTATTCCGGGAACTGCCTTACGTGAAAATCTCCGGGGCCGTTATGTGCAGCTTGCGGCGGATTTTTATCCGTCAGAGGATGGGGAGGCCAGCCCCTATCTTGAGGAACTGCGGATCACCTACCGGCCCGACGAAGCGCCCCTGCCTCCGGCGGCGGTGGCTGCTGTTGCCCGTAACGGTGCGGTGGAACTCTCCTGGAAGAACAGCCCCGATACGGATACCGCCGGGTATTTGATATACTATGGCTCGGCAAGGGGTGAATATTTTGGAAATAATGCTATACTGGG
>JAISJS010000194.1 GCA_031261385.1 Treponema sp. | reverse complement strand
CTTGTCAAATCTTATTTTCTATTTTTTAAACCTGGGCTCTCTGAAAACTTTGTTTGCAGCAAAAAAGTAAATTTATGCATAAAGATACAAAAAGGATAGTTTTTTGCGGTGACTTTTGTATATTAAAAATCTTATCCTGCATTTTTATTCAGGTCAACACACGCACAATCGCTGCGCATACTGTTACTACCCTCTTCTGCTTCCGCCCGGTGCATAAAGAATCACCGTTTTCCGTACTGATCTATATTCTATATATAATAATATACCAATAAGTATCACTTGTCAAGCATTAAAAATACCGTAGCGGCGTGTGAATAACATCGCCAAACAATTCACCCCCCTAATACTCCGTTTGTATTATCTTGAGCGAATCACTAGGGAATAGCGGGGGAACCCTATGTTCGATTCGTAGTAATGCTGTTGAAGAGCAATTTTTTTCGCTTTTCCCTTGACATCTTAAAATACATGGATTATTATTAAAGTATGAAAAAGTTTTGACGGTTTGTTTTCAATAGCGCGTGCGCTAACATATCTTTTTTGCCACTTTTTCTTGACCTCCAAAAATCCATGAATTATTCTTATTACAGGGAGATACATTGTGCCTAATTGTCGGTTGTTTTTGAAGCAAAGCATTGGTGTGCCGGCCGTGCCTGTTCCGGGTTTGGCGGTGGGATCAAAAGTTAAAAAGGGAACCCTTTTAGCGGCCCAAGGGGCGGGGCTCGGTATTCCGTTACACGCAAGTGTGAGCGGAACGGTGGCGAGTATCACCGAAAACTACATCGAACTTCTCGCGGATGAAAAACAAAGCGATGATTTTGAACCCATCCCAAAATCAGAGGACATTGCGGAAATGGTAAAAGCCGCGGGACTCTGCGGCATGGGCGGGGCAGGTTTTCCTACCTATGTTAAACTGCAAACCAAGCTTGACGGAGGGGTTATTATCATTAACTCCGCAGAGTGCGAACCCCTGCTCAAGCATAATATCAAGCAGATCACCGAAGATCCGAAAAAGGCATACCGGGGGCTGCTGCTGGCCATGCAGGCTACTAAAGCGGGCCGGGGAATTTTGGCGATAAAGAGCAAAAACGCCGAAGCGATCAAGGCTTTCCGGTCGGTTTTGCAAAATGGGGATAACGTTACCATCCATGAACTGCCGGATATGTATCCGATGGGGGAAGAGCGGGCGATTATCCGTGAGGCCCTGGGGACCCTGCTTGGGGTCGACCAACTGCCCGCCGTTGCGGGAGCGGTTATTTTAAATCTGGAAACAATCTGCCGTATTGCCGAGGCCGTGGATAACCGCAGGCCGGTTATCTCCAAAAATGTCACGGTAGTCGGAAAGCTTAAAAATGGAAGAGAATCCCATGTGTTCATGGATGTGCCGATTGGAACTCAGCTGACCAGCCTTATTGACGCCTGCGGGGGAATCGACGGCATGTTTGGGGAAGTCATTATCGGCGGCCCGTTTACCGGTGTAGCCGCTGCGCCGGATAGTGTGGTTGGCAAAACAACCGGCGGGATTATCGTTACTCAGGATATACCGCAGGAAAAGCGTCCGCTGGGGTTGCTTGTCTGCGCGTGCGGCGGCAACGAAAAACGGCTGCGGGATCTCGCGGAGAAAATGGGCGCACAGGTGGTCAGTGTGCGCAAATGTAAACAGGCTCAGGAAGTTAAGGGGGCTCTCAAATGTGAAAATCCGGGTAATTGCCCCGGTCAGGCGGAAAAAATTCTGGAAATGAAGAAGGAAGGCGCGCAGGCTCTGTTGATAAGCAATTGCAGCGACTGTTCCAATACGGTTATGGGCGTAGCGCCCAAGTTGAAGCCTAAAATGGCCGTACACCACATGACCGACCACGTTATGCGTACTGTGGGGCATCCGCTTATCAGGCATCTGCCCATAAACGCCGGGCAGTAGTCCCGATGCTAAAATGATATATGAAGGAGAAGAACAATGTCAATGACTAAAGAACACGCGGCTCAGCTTGCGGACAAGCCGGCCATTGTGTGTTGCAGAACGGTAAAAGGTACGGTTATCAGCTCCGCAGACCTTGAGGATCCGGCGATTTTCCCTGATTTGGAAGAGTCCGGGCTTATCACCATTACGCCCGAAACACTGACCGTTGGGGAAGTGATGGGCGCGACCTTGAAAATAGATATTGACGCGCTGAACGGTCTTACGGCGAATATACTTGACGGCGTCAAACCCAAGGCCGTTACTGAGGCGCCTGCGGCTGCTGCCCCGGTGCCCGCCGCGCCTGGAAAACCCTCAACTGCCCCATCAGGCGGCGGGGTGTTTCATTTCAAGGTGGACAAAGCGGACGGCCTTGAGTTTTCCTTTCCCCTGGGCGGCTATGTCGGCGGCGAGTTTGCGGGGGGCGTCATCGAAGGCGCCCAATCCGGCGTCGAGGACGTAAGCGATGAAATTACCGGTACGCTCGAAAAACGCCACTTCGCGGTAAAAGAAGTTCGCCTGGGGGACAAAACAGAATTCGCCAATGGCGTGCTTACTATCAGGAAGGCGGTCGTTCAGGAAGCTCTTAAAAAGTTCCCGCTGATAAAAAAAATGGAACTTGATGTTATTACCCCGGAAAAACGGCATGTTCATACCGAAACCATCATGGATGTTGTTCCTATCGCCACCAAGGTGGAAGGGGAAGTGGGGAATGGTATTACCAATACGCTGGAAGGAACGGTCTTTATGCTTACTGGCGTCGATGAAGAAGGCACACAGGTTCACGAATTCGGTTCCAGCAACGGGTTTTTGGACGAGACGGTCGTTTATGGGCGTCCGGGCTGCCCCGATGCCGATGAAATTATCATTCGGGTACACTGCGTCCTTCAGCGCCTGACGGGCATGGAACGGAGAGGACCCATGGCTGCCCACAGCGCCTGTGATGTCGTTGTTCAGGAAGTCAGAAATGTGCTTAAACCCATTCCGGCTGCGGGGGCTTCCAAGGTGGAAACCCTTAACGTGGTCAAACGGCACGGCCGTCCCCGGGTACTGCTGGTCAAGGAAATCATGGGACAGGGCGCTATGCACGACAACATTCTGCTTCCCATGGAACCGGCGGGTGTACCGGGAGGGCGTCCTAACGTAGACCTGGGAAATGTTCCTATTGTTATGAACGTTAACGAGGTTCGGGACGGCGCCATCCACGCGCTGTGCTGTATCGGGCCGGCGTCCAAGGAAATGACTAGGCACTATTTCAGGGAACCCATTGTAAACCTCATGGCCGATGACCCTGAAATAAATCTGGTCGGCGTGTTGTTTGTAGGCAGCCCCCAGGTTAACGATGAAAAAACCTTTGTTTCTAAACGGCTCGGCGCCATTGCCGATACGATGGACATTGTGGGCGCTATTGTCATGACCGAAGGATTTGGCAACAACCATGTCGACTTTACCTCGCACATTGAGGAACTTGGAAAGCGGAACATTAAAACCGTGGGTATGACCTACGCCGCATACCAGGGGCAGCTTGTGGTGGGCAACCAATACACAGACACCATGATCGAGATGAACAAGGACGCCGGGGGCTTTGAATCTGAACGCCTGGGAGAAAACACCCTGACGCTCAACGAGGCAAAACGCGCCTTGAGTATGCTGAAAAACAAGCTGGCCGGGGTACCCATTGAGCCGCCGGATAACAAGTGGAGCCAGAGCATCATCGACGCCAACCAGAAAGCGGTTGACGCGGTGATGCACTAAGATTATGTGAAGGAGGAGCCGCATTAACGAAATTGAGTTGATTCCAAGGCTCCTGAAGGGCAAACTTACCAAGGTAACGGATGCCGGGATTTCGTTAGAGATCATTGGGAGAATGGGAGTTGTGAATTTACCGGCGCGTTGCGTCGTTACATCGAGCAAGCTTGAGGTTGGCGACAATGTCGAGATATATCTCAGCTATGCCAGTAAGATCGAGCCGCCCCCCGGGGCGCCTTGATCAAAAAATCTATAGGTAAGGAGAGAACACATGGAAAAGTTTAAACTTACGACGGTTCCTGGTATGCGTTCGGAGGTATTTGCTCCGACTACGCCGCCTCCGGTCTGGGCGGAAGTAACCAAGCCCCTGAACAAGTGCCGGGTCGGCTTTGCTACTGCCGGAGGAATTCATCTTAAAACACAGACGCCATTCAATCCGGCGGGGGATTTCTCGCTCAGGGAAATTCCCAGCGATACACCCAGCAGCGCTCTGATGGTAACGCATGGCGGTTATGACAACAGCGATGTTAACAAAGACGTTAACGCGATGCTGCCTATTGACCGTTTGCGGGAGCTCAAGGCTGCGGGGTTCATTGGCGATGTCTCCCCCATTTTGGTCGGCTTCATGGGCGGCGGCGGTAACGTCGAGAAATTCCGCAATGAGACCGGTCCGGCAATAGCCGACATCTTCAAAAGGGAGGAAGTGGACATTGCGCTCCTAACGGCTGGGTGAGGTACTTGCCACAGATCTGCCGTGATTGTGCAGAGAGCCATAGAAAAAGCAGGTATTCCGACTATCATCATCGCTGCGTTACCCCCTGTTGTTAAACAGCAAGGGTCACCGCGTTATGTTGCTCCCCGAGTCCCGATGGGTGCCAACGCCGGCGCTCCTAACGACAAGGAGATGCAGACCAACATCATAAAGGATACGTTAAACTGCTTAGTGGAATTTGATCACTTTGGGCAGGGCAAAGCGTTGCCCTACGAATATAAGCACACCTAATTCCATGGGGCCGAGAGAGGACGGTCGTTCTCTTTCGGCCCTAAATTTAACGAGTATACGAGGAGTTACCAATGGGAACAGGGCCGTCAACGAAAGAAACCACATTACACCATTATCGGGACCCTCTTTGCAAGGTGTTGTCCGCAGATAATGAAGTTGACTTTTTGGGCCTTGTTCTGGCCGGGACATCGGACGATAACGAACATAAAGCCTTTGTAGCCCGCCGTATCGGCGTGCAGCTTGAAGCGATGCGTTTGGACGGGGTTTTAATTTCCATTGACAGTTGGGGAAATTGCCATATTGATTTTGCCTCGGTCATAGAGGCGATTGGCGAGCGGGGCATTCCGCTCGTAGGACTCAGTTTCGTGGGTACCCAGGCGGCGTTTGTTGTGGTGAACTCATACATGAACTCCATCATCGACTTAAATAAAACTTCCGAAGGGGTGGAAAGCCTTATCGTGGGGGAAAATACGGCAGTGGATCTGGATGCGGTAAAGGCTTTGGCCATACTCAAAAATAAAATTCGCAATAAAGAAAGTGAAAAGTCCTGGCGCGTCAGCGAAATCAAAAAATTGCGGCGCTTGATTGTCCGCACCTTTGCCGTTACCGGAGTAGATTCCGGGGCGGGGAACATTTCCTTTTCCAAAGGCCGCCTTTTGCTCAACCTCGAAGAATTGCAGAAAGCGGGATGTACCGCATGCGAAGGATTGGGGAGCTTCGTAAAAAATTTTTCCCTGCGGCTTATCAATCTTAATGAGCGCAGCCAACTGGATGTTCCGGTAAATTCCATCCTTGATTTTTCGCCGCTTGCTGCAAAAGTAAATGGCCGCATTGGAGAAGGAATAAGCCACGATTTCTCCGGCGTATGCGTTATGCTCACGGCGGTTGAGGAGAAAGGTTTTCAGCCGGCGAACATTGGAGCTTCAGACGGGATTCTGGGCAAAAAAATTTCCTTCGGCCGTCCCGGAACGCCTGCCTCAGGCGACTATATTCTTAACGTTGATGTAATCCTTAAAGAGGGGCATGCCCGCACTAGGGAAGGAATTATGGCCGCCCATGAGTTGTGCGACGCGGTAATTCGTCCGGTTCGGGATATGCTTCGTGCGCTCCCGTCTTCTGATGCGGCAAACAAAACGGAACACTGGGACATTGTACGCTGCGGCGGCTATAAAATTGCTTTGGTAAAACTGGTCCCCGGGTTGGGGTGCCTTTATGATACGCTGCTTTTTCCTGAAGATCCTGCGGGGTATGCCGCCGGCAAGTCCATCATGGACAGGTCCCACAATGTGCAGATACCCATCACCCCCAACGAATACCGAGACGGGGCGGTTCATTCTTTGACATAAAAATTATATGAGTTTGACAACGGACTTTCAAAGTTTTACTATTACTCGGTGTTACCATGTGGAGGTGAATGTCGTCTGGTGGCGGCTGCGGACTTCAAATCCGTCAAAGGGTGGAAACGTCCTTGGTGAGTTCGATTCTCACACGCCTCCGCCATTTTTTTGTTATTACAACGCGCCCATAATCGGCGGGGAGGCCCGCTAGGTGGAGTATCCGTTTATATTTGGGACCGCCGGGCATATCGACCACGGCAAGACGGCCCTTGTCCGGGCAATGACCGGCGTAGACTGTGACCGGCTTGAAGAGGAGAAACGCCGTGGTATAACCATCGAACTCGGTTTTGCTCCGCTGCATTTGTCAAACGGCAAGACCGTCAGTATCGTTGATGT
>JAISJS010000151.1 GCA_031261385.1 Treponema sp. | reverse complement strand
GAAAGGTCTTCGGGAAAATCGCCGCCGGACGTAAAACTGAAATTGGGATTTTTACCGGTATAATTTTTTATCCAGCGGGGGATCTTGACCGTTCCGATATCATCACACTGGCGGTGATGGGTACAGCCCTCGGATATTAAAATAGTGTCGCCATCGGCAATATGATCAAGGGCTGCAACACCCCGAACGGTTTGAGCAAGTGATCCCTTGTACCGGGCAAAGAGAATCGAGAAACTCGTCAGCGGAATATCCTTGGGTACGTCCGCCGACACCTTGGCAAAAACCTGACTGTCGGTGATCACCAGCGCAGGCTTTTTCCCGAGGTTTTCAAGGGTTTCCCTGAGCTCAAATTCCTTTACCGTAATGGCCGCAGCATCGGCCTCAAGAATATCACGGATAGTCTGCTGCTGGGGAAGGATCAGCCGTCCCTTGGGCGCCGCCTTGTCAATCGGAATTACCAGAACGACAAAGTCACCGGGGTGGATAAGATCCCCTACGATACGGAGTTTAGGATCATCGGTGTGGGCTACGGCGGCGATACGTTCCTTTAAGGCATTTATGTTTTCGCCGGTTTTGGCGCTGACAAAAATGGTGTCAAGTACACTGGAACCTTCGCCCTGCGGGCTCGGTTGAGGTTCAAGTACACTGGAACCTTCGCCCTGCGGGCTCGGTTGAGGTTCAGTCACCCTTTTTTCTTCATGTAAAAGATCACTTTTATTGTAAGCGACAATATAGCCAATGCCCTTTTCCCGAAAAATACCGATGAGTTCTTCATCAACGGCGGTTTTGCCGGAAACGGCGTCCACCACAAGCACCGCCGCATCAACTTTATTGAGTACCTGCTTTGCCCTGCGGACCCGCTGTTCGCCGAGGCTTCCTTCATCATCAATGCCGGGGGTATCAATTATCATCACCGGGCCCAGCGGTAAAAGTTCCATCGCCTTGTAGACCGGATCCGTTGTGGTGCCTTTGGTTTCCGAAACGATGGCTATCTCCTGGCCGGTGACAGCGTTTACGAGGCTTGATTTACCGGTGTTGCGTCTGCCGAAAAATCCGATGTGAATGCGGTTGGCCGCAGGGGTGGTGGTCAGTGACATAAGGATATTTTACCATCTTGCTATCAAATTTCAAAGGTGTTATCATTCTTTTCATGTGGTATATTCCCAAACTTTATTTGGAAACTACAGTTTTTAACTTCTATTATGCTGAAAAGGATAGTAAAAAAAAGGAAGATACCCATAAACTGTTCGATGCTATTAAAAAGGGCAAGTATGAGGTCTACACCTCTTGGTTCGTACAGAATGAAATTGCCCGGGACACACCGGAAAAATACAAGAAAATGCAGGAATTACTTGAAAAATATGCCCAAAAAACGGTATCCTTTAATAAGGAAGCAAGTACTTTGGCGGAAATTTATATTAAAAATCAGATAATCCCGCTAAAATACAGAACCGATGCCTTGCATATCGCTACAGCAACAGTGAACAATTTGGATTTTGTTATCAGTTTTAACTTTGGTCACATTGTTAAGCCTAAAACCATGATTGGGACAGGGTTTGCCAACCTCCATGATGGTTATCGTCAAATTGGATTGTCCACCCCAACGGAGGTAATTGAATATGACTGCTACTAAAAGTTCTGCCAAGCTTACAGCCGAGGATAAGGCGGTTTTGAAGCCACTCTATACGCTCAGAGCAAAGCGCCAGAAGGAAATGGAAGGTATGTCCAGCACTGAAGTTTATGCCTATATTCATAAGTTTGAACTTGAAGCCCAAAGAATGGCGGGTTTTAATAAAAAGCAAGCGAAAACAGCAGCGAAGTAAACTGTTTTTACCCTATATGCTGTATATATTGGGTGTTCTTAAAAAACAGAAGAAGAAATAATCCACTAATAGAGAGTACCATGGACTACGACTGCATCGTTATAGGCGGAGGCCACGCGGGGATTGAAGCGTCGCTCGCGGTTTCCCGGCTTGGTTTTTCAACACTTCTCATCACCCAGAACCCCGACCGGATCGGGGCGCTTTCCTGCAACCCCGCCGTGGGCGGACTTTCCAAGGGGAACCTTGTCCGGGAAGTTGACGCCTTGGGCGGCGAGATGGGAAAACTTATCGATGCTTCGATGATCCAATACCGTATACTCAACAGATCCCGCGGTCCTGCGGTTCAGGCGCCCCGCGCCCAGGCGGATAAAATGGTGTATCAGGCGGCGGCACGGTCCGCATTGGAAAACCAGAATGGGCTCACGATTTTCATGGATACGGTGGTTGACCTGATTGCAGCGGAAGATGGAAAAATTTCGTCTAACGGCACATCGGGCCGCCTCTCGTGCGGCGCACAGGTTTACGGAGTCATCACCGGGAGGGGGCGCCGTATTTCAGCCCGTACCGTGATCCTCGCCGCAGGAACTTTTATGGAGGGGAAAATTTTTATTGGCGAGTATGATGCGCGGGAAGGCAGGCTTGGCGAGGAGGCGGCGCTCGGGCTGGGCAGCAGTTTGCGCAGAATGGGCTTTCCCGCAGGGCGGCTTAAAACCGGAACACCGGCGCGTATTGCGGGAGATACCATCGACTATTCAAAAATGGAGAGACAGGACGGCGAGGAGCCGCTGCCCTTTTCTTTTGATGTCGAAACCGGCGCGGCGCTAAACCGCCCGATGATCCCGTGCTGGATAACCTATACCACGGTGCAGACCCACGAGATTATCCGCGCCAATATTCACCGCTCTCCGCTGTACGGCGGAAAGATCACCGGCGCAGGCCCGCGGTACTGCCCATCCATCGAGGACAAGGTTGTCCGTTTTCCCGAGCGGGATCGCCATCATATTTTTATTGAACCGGAAGGGCTTGCAACTAACGAGATGTATATGAACGGCGCTTCGTCTTCCCTGCCTGAGGATGTGCAGCATGATTTTATTCACAGCATTCCCGGCCTTGAAGAAGCAAAGATCGTCCGGCCCGCTTATGCGGTGGAATACGATTACCTTGACCCGCAGGATCTTTACCCCACACTGGAGTCAAAGCGGCTGTCCGGTTTTTTTGCGGCAGGGCAGACCAACGGCAGTTCCGGTTACGAAGAAGCCGCCGCGCAGGGGATCATGGCGGGGATCAACGCCGCGATGAAAATGCGCGGGGAGGTGCCGCTG
>JAISJS010000148.1 GCA_031261385.1 Treponema sp. | reverse complement strand
GCAAGCGGTAATAGCAGCAAGATCATGAGTAAACATGGCACGCTATACCCGGCGTTTACTTTTGATGAATAACGATTTTTTACGCTATATCTGGGGGGGGGGGGGGGGGGGGGATTTGCTATGCCGGATAACCTTACGTGAAAAGCCAAACATACACTCCCATTCAGGCAGACATTCAGGAGCGTACAAATATACGCCCTACGCAAATATAGCATACTGATTTGGAAACGGCAATAGGTACGTACGTGGGCCTACCCAGTGTAGTGTAATAACCAGAAGACAGAACCGCGGAGAACGCGGAGTGGAAAAGATAAGAGAATTTGCAGTTTATTTGGTATTCTCTGCGTCCTCTGCGCCTACTCCGTGTTCTCTGCGGTTTCTCTTTATTTTTCTTATTATGTCATTTGACTATTACAGAACACTGGCAGTAAAAAATCGCTTATTTTCCCTTAACGGCCCCGCTCATCGCAACCGGCACAGGACTCACAAATTCCATCGGCTTCCCGTCTTTAGGATGTTTAAACGCAATTTTTTCCGCATGCAGACAGAGCCGCTTAACCGGATCGGTGCGAGCGGCATATTTTTTGTCACCCGCCACCGGATGGCCGATATAATGTAAGTGGGCGCGTATCTGGTTCCGCCTGCCGGTTTCCAGTTCCAGGGCAAGCAGTGAAAAGCCGTTTCCCGCTTTTAAAAGTTTCCAGTGCGTGACGGCCCGCTTGCCGCCCTGCTGCACGATGACACGGCCCCCTGCGTCTTCGCCTAACGGCGCGTCAATAATGCCTTCGGTATCGCCAAGCGCCCCTTCGGCAAGGGCAACATAACGGCGTTCAGTTACCGCCTCATCCCAATGCTCCATCAACTTTTTTTTAACCTGTTCCGATTTTGCAAAGATCATGACGCCTGATGTATCACGGTCAAGCCGGTGTACCACTGCGGGACGGCGCTTTTCACCTTTATGACGCAGGTATTCGGCAAGTATCCAGTAACAGGTTTTTTCGCGCTCCGTTCCGGCGGCAATCGAAAGAAGGCCGGCAGGTTTATCGACGGCGATAATATCCTTATCCTCGTACAGCAAAACAAGGCCGTGGGAAAGGCGGTGTGCGGAATGCGGCGCTTTCATTTTATTAAACGCTTTTCAAGCAGGGTTTTTACGATTTCGGCAAAACCTTCGCCGGATTCTTTTGAGGCGGCAAAGGCAGGTTTATGCCTGATAAGATCACCGTACTTACGGACATTGGCTACGCCGCATGATAACGGAAAACGGGCAAACATCGGTTCGTCATTGGGGGAATCGCCGGCAAAAACCACCTCCCTGTCCCCTTCCCCGCTTTTCCATCCAAAGTGGTTTGATAAAAAATGTTCCGACATGGAAAGCTTGTCATACTTTCCCATCCAGATGTTTACATGAATCGACGAAATTTTTGCCATCGCCCCTTCCTCAAGGGCGATTTCGCGAACCCGTTCAGCCGCACGTAACGGGAGTACCGGCTCCTCCTCGGCAAAGTCCAGGGCAATATCAAAAAGGCGGTAACTCTGATCCCGCGCATCACGCAAAAGCGGAATTTCGGCTAACGCACGTTCGCGAATTTTTTTTAACACAGGATGATCGTTCCGTACGGCATTGGGGTGATACTCAGCTTTGAGCGTTCGCCGTCTGCCGGATTCGCCGCCGGATAAACCGGGCGCTTTGTCAGACAGGCCGTCTTGTTCTTCCCAAAAAACCAGAGCTCCGTTTTCACCCACCACGCCGTCTACCGGCCACTCACGGGCTATCATGTCGCACCATCCTGCAGGCCGCCCCGTCACCGGGATCACGATGAGCCCTGCTTCCTTGAGCTTCCACAACGCCTCATAAGAAGACGCAAGGAGCTTTCCGTCACGGGTAATCGTATCATCAATATCCATGAGTACAAAACGGACTCCGGCTGCTTCATTCGGGGTGATTTCTGTGATGGGTTTCATCAATCAATACTTGCATAAATCCGCGTATTGCTCAAGACTCACGTCAAATTCGTTCATTTGCGTTGTAAAAACAACATAAAAATCTCCGCTGAATTCTTATATTTTACTCAGGATTAAATCCACAGGAGGATTATATGTTTTGTTTTCAATGTGAACAAACCGCAGGCGGAAAAGGCTGTGCGGGAAAAGCAGGGGTCTGCGGGAAAAAAGATGATACGGCGATTTTACAGGACCGCCTGACCGGCGCACTTATCATGCTGGCCAAGGTGGCGTTAAAAAAGGGTAAGGGAAAGGAAACCGACCGGATCATTATCGAAGGGCTTTTTACCACGGTGACCAATGTCAATTTTGATGATGAAGCAATCACCAAAAAGATTGAGAGGGCGCGGGCCGAACGGGCGTCTATTTTTGCCCCTGCGGGAGAGTGTGAAGACTTTGACATGGCAAAAATATGGCAAGCCTCGGGAACTCCCGCGGAGGATATACGTTCTCTCAAATCCCTCGTACTGTTCGGGATACGCGGTATGGCGGCCTATGCCTATCATGCGCTTGTTTTGGGCTATACCGATAATGAGGTAACCGAATTTTTCTACAAGGCTCTTGCCGCGATAAGTGAAGAAAAATACGGTATGGATGAGCTGCTGCCGCTTGTCATGGAAACAGGAAAGGTCAACCTCAAGTGTATGGAGATTCTCGATAAGGCCAACACCGAAAGCTATGGCCACCCTGCGCCGGCCAAAGTCAGCTTAACGATTGAGAAGGGGCCGTTCATTGTAATCAGCGGCCATGATCTCCGTGATCTTAAACTGCTCCTCGAACAGACCGAAGGCAAGGGAATCAACATCTATACCCACGGTGAAATGCTTCCCGCCCATAGTTATCCCAAGCTCAAGGCGTACCGGCGCCTTAAAGGAAATTTCGGAACCGCATGGCAGAACCAGCAGCAAGAATTCGGCTCAGGCGGCATCGATGGCGGGGCAATTCCCGCTCCGGTTCTTTTCAGCACCAACTGCCTTATGCCGGTTAAGGAGAATTACCGCGACCGGGTGTTCACCACCGGAGAAGTCGGGTATCCCGGACTGGTTCATATCGGCGAATCGAAAGATTTTTCTGCGGTGATTGCCAAGGCGCTGGAACTTGGCGGCTATAAAGAAGATCACCCGATGACGGGGATCAACGGCGGTAGTGAAGTGACCACCGGCTTTGCCCGGAACACGGTTCTGGCGGCTGCGGAAACGGTGGTTAATGCCGTCAAAGCCGGGGCGATCAAACATTTCTTTTTGGTGGGCGGCTGCGACGGCGCAAAACCGGGACGTAATTATTATACCGATTTTGTAAAACTTGCCCCAAAGGACTCGGTGATTCTTACCCTGGCCTGCGGGAAGTACCGCTTTAACGATCTTGACTTAGGCGAAATCGGCGGCCTCCCCCGCATCATGGACATGGGTCAGTGTAACGACGCCTATTCCGCGATACAGGTGGCGCTCGCGCTGGCTGAAGCCTTTAAGTGCGGAGTAAACGATCTCCCATTAAGCATGGTGCTTTCCTGGTACGAACAAAAAGCGGTTTGCATCCTGCTGACCCTTTTGTATCTGGGGATAAAAAACATCTACCTGGG
>JAISJS010000142.1 GCA_031261385.1 Treponema sp. | reverse complement strand
TTACATGATGATGGGGACTATACAAATATGGCAAGCGAGATTAAGGGATTGAAAATATATTAACTATTATGGATTATCTCTGCCAACAAATCTGCCTTTTCCCAATAAAAAATCTATTGCCTTTACAATATTTTTATCAATACTTGCTTCTGTTTTCAGCGAAGAAATATACCTTATAATTTCATGTTTCCTTGACGGTGATAATTCATCAAATACTTTTTTCGCTTCAATAGTATCTTCAAGAGCCTTTATAAATTTCTTATTGGGAATTATTTTCCTTTTAGCTGGATCAAATACTATTGTTAATTCAATTTCTTCTCCAATTCTTTTCGGTGAATCTTTAAGCATTATCGTATTAATATACAGACGCCATAAACCTTTAAATTTCATTAATGTCTGTTTATAAGGATTATTATTTACCGTTCCTTTAACAGGGATAGGTCCTTTGTTTTTACCTGATTGTTTAAATATTTCTTCCAAAATATTCTCGGGTATGCATACAAATGCATTTACTCCTATTATTTCAAGTGGGGCTTTAAATTTATACGTTTTTAATACCATAATTTTATTATTGTATGAAAAACCTGAATAACCCGCAAGGTTCCGCCGTCAAAAAAGCCGCTTTTTCATTTATTCTCCTTATGGGGGTGGTGAGCCTTTTTTCGGACATGACCCATGAGGGGGCCCGCAGTATCATGGGCGCCTATCTCGGTCTTGCGGGGGCCTCTGCCGCGGCTATCGGCTTTGTGTCGGGGCTTGGCGAATTTGTCGGCTATTCCCTGCGCCTGCTTACCGGGTTTATTGCCGACAGGACCAGGCGGTACTGGACCCTTACTATCGTTGGCTACCTTGTTGATGTGCTTGCCATTCCGGCGCTGGCCCTGGTTCCCCGTAACGGCTGGATTTTTGCCTGTATCCTGATCGTGATACAGCGGACCGGCAAGGCCATCAAAAAGCCCGCAAAAGATACGATTTTATCGTTTGCCGCAGCGCAGAACGGGGCGGGAAAAAGTTTTGCGATACAGGAACTGCTCGATCAAATCGGCGCGTTTTTGGGGCCGGTAATCCTCTTTTTATGCCTGCTTGTCAGAAAAGGCGGGGATGAATTTTCAGCTTATGTTTTGGCCTTTGCCGTTTTGGGAATTCCCGCCGCCGTGACGATGATCCTGCTGCTCTTTGCCCGGCGGAAATATCCCCACCCCGAACAATTTGAAGAGGAGCAAAAAACTGCCGCCTCCGAATTTCGCCTAAATAAAACCTTTGTTTTTTACATTGCGGCAATCAGCCTCTTTGCCATGGGTTTTCTGGATTTTCCGCTTATCACGATGCACGCCGCCCGCGGCGGTCTTTTCAGCACAGAGACCCTGCCCCTCCTTTATTCGAGCGCGATGATCGTAGACGCCCTTGCCGCCCTGGTCTTTGGCTTTCTGTACGATAAATTTTCCCTTAAAGTTCTCATGCTTTCCACCGCCTTTTCAGTACCGTTTGCGTTTTTTATTTTTCTGTTTAATGCGCGGTGGGCGCTGTTCCTCGGAACGGCTTTGTGGGGAATAGGCATGGGCGCCCAGGAATCGATTTTAAAGGCGGCGGTTACTTCGATTGTTCCCAAACAGAGCAGGGCAAAGGGTTTCGGGATTTTTCAAACGTTCTTTGGCCTTTTCTGGTTTTTGGGAAGCTGGTGTATGGGCGCACTTTACGATTTTAATATAACAGCTATGGTGATTTTTTCAGCAGCAACCCAGCTTGCCGCAATTCCGTTGTATTTCGCCGCGTCACGTTCGCTTGCTCTTACTCGACAGTAACTGATTTTGCAAGGTTCCGCGGTTTATCCGGGTCCAGTCCCCGCAGTACCGAGCAGTAGTACGCAAAGAGTTGTGCGGGGATCACCGACAAAATCGGAGAAAGTGCATCTTCGGTGCGGGGGATACGGAATTTCTCGTCGGCGATGCGGTCAAAGCGGCCCGATTCTGCATCATCCTCCCAGGTGATCACGGCGATACTGGCCCCGCGGGCTTTTACCTGGGTGATGCTGGATTCCATTTTGTCAAAAAGTTTTGTCTGGGTGCAGATGGCAACTACCAATGTTGATGTATCCACAAGCGCAATGGGACCATGCTTGAGTTCCCCTGCGGCAAAGGCTTCCGAATGGGTGTAACATATTTCTTTTAATTTGAGGGCGCTTTCAAGGCTTGCCGCATAATCAAAAAGGCGGCCCATGAAAAAAACTTTGTTTTTATTAAACTGTAGTGATGCAAAACGCTGAATGTTTTCCTTTCCCGAAAGAATTTTTTCCGCCTGCGCGGGAATTGCTTCAAGCGCATTGATATATTTATTGAGATGAACCGGATCGATGGTTCCCCGCAGAACGCCGAATTGCAGCGCGATCAAATTGATACACATAAGCTGTGTCGTAAAAGCCTTGGTTGAAGCCACGGCGATCTCGGGACCTGCCCAGGTGTACATCACGAGATCCGCTTCACGGGCCAGCGTGGAACCGACCACATTGGTGATAGCGATAATACGCGCCCCGCCTTTTTTTGCCATGCGCATTGCAGCTAACGTATCGGCGGTTTCACCGGACTGGCTTATAATGATAAAAATATCTTTGGGATTAAAAATCGGGTCACGGTAGCGGAACTCCGAAGCCGTATCAACATCAACAGGTATGCGGGCAAAATGTTCAAAGGCGTACTTGCCGATAACGCCCGCATGCCAGGCCGTGCCGCAGGCGGTAATCATGACGCGGTTCGCCTGCGCCCAGCTTGCGTCAAAGCCGATTTCTTCAAGGCTGATTTTTTTTGCGTTATTCGTTACGGCGCCTTTGTTTCCTGCAGTATCGTTTACGCCGCCTGCATCAGCGGTGATAATCCGCGGACGCAGGGTGTCGGTTAAAGCTTTGGGCTGCTCGTGGATCTCCTTGAGCATAAAATGTTCGTAGCCGCCTTTTTCTGCGGCGGCGGCGTCCCATTCAATATGCGTTGTCTTTTTTTGTATTGATTTCCCTTCATCATTATAAAAATCAACATGATCCCGGTATAAAACGGCGATCTCACGATCTTCAAGGTAGTAAACTTCGCGGGTGTATTCCAAAAGAGCCGGCACATCGGAGCCGACCAAAGTCTCACCTGCGCCCTGCCCGAGTACCAGCGGATTTTCCTTGCGCACTGCAATGATCCGGTCAGGATCATCAACGCTGATAACCACCAATGCCCATGAACCGTCAAGCCGCCCAACCGCGTCAAGCACCGCCTGCAGCAGATCGCCTTTATAATGATAGCTGATTAAATTGGCAATAATTTCCGTATCGGTTTCACTGGTGAATTGTACACCCCGTTCAATGAGCCAGTCCCGCAGGCGTGCATAGTTTTCGATGATGCCGTTATGCACCACGGCGATCTTTCCCGACACATCAACCTGAGGATGGGCATTGGTATCCGACGGTTCCCCGTGGGTCGCCCAGCGGGTATGCCCGATGCCCATGGTCCCCGATAAAACGCTGTTGGCAAGGCTTCCTGCAGTAAGCGTACTTCCGCCGGTTTCAACTTTGATTTTTTCTTCAAGATTTTTCAGGGCGCCCTTGGCTTTACGAACCACGAGACCCGGCTTTCCCAAAACCGCAACCCCGGCGGAATCGTAGCCGCGGTACTCAAGTTTCCTTAAGCCTTCGATTAAAACAGGAACTGCTTCCTCATTGCCAACGTATCCGACTATGCCGCACATGCATTACTCCTTACACCTAATGCGTTACGATCAATGCAT
>JAISJS010000104.1 GCA_031261385.1 Treponema sp. | reverse complement strand
AACCACACGAAAGACACTAACAAAGATAAGAAACCCGAAGCTCTAAACCCCTCGTTCGTACTGTTAGTGTGGTTCGTGGTAAAAATACATTGTAATTTTCAGCGTTATCGTGTATCTTTGAAATTAAGAGGTTGTCATGTCAACAGCTGCTCTGGAAAACGACTATTATACCTGCGCCGATGTTTATAGCTGGGATGAAGATTTCCGCGCCGAGATCATTGATGGTATTATTTACGAAATGGCGCCGCCCAGTACGGCTCATCAGGATATCAGCAGGGAGTTATTTGTCTATTTATGTAATTACCTGAAAGGGAAAACCTGCAAGGCTTATGCAGCCCCGTTTGGGGTCAGATTGTTTCCAAGGAAAGATTTAAGCGATGACACCCTTGTTGAACCTGATATTGTCGTTGTCTGTGACCCATCCAAAATTGACGAAAAAGGCTGTAACGGCGCGCCGGATTTAATCATCGAGATTCTATCCCCCTCTACTTCCCGCAAAGATAAGAAAATAAAATTTCAGGTTTATCAAAGAGCCGGTGTAAAAGAATATTGGATTGTTGACCCGGAAAGCCGTATCGTGCAAGTCCACATTCTGGATAATGGCAACTATATTACCACTGTTTATGATGAAGATGATGAAGTTAAGGTTTCCGTTCTGGATGAATGCGTTGTGGCGCTGAAGGAAGTTTTTCCGGCTTTGACGGGGGAATAAAGAAGAAATTTAACCACGAACATCACGAAAAACACGAATTTCTGTTTGAATCTTATATTCATTCGTTTCGTTCGTGTGGTTAGTGGTTAATTTCTTCCCCGGCTTGTCCCACTGGATTTTGATGGATATACTGAACATTATGACCGCTTCCGAAAAACAAACCCTTGCCCAATTCCTTGATACCGCCGCTGACAGCCTCCGCGACGGATATCACCGCGACCACGGGCAATACGATTTTTCAAATGACGCTATCACACCGGTAAGCAACACCACGGCAACCGACCCTCCCCCCTCCACATCCTACCCTCCCTCTGACAGTCTTGCGGCTATCTCCGCAGAAATCCATACCTGTACCCGCTGTCAGCTTTGCAAAACCCGGAAAAATGTAGTCCCCGGCGAAGGAGTTGATCATCCTTTGGTTTTGGTCATTGGGGAAGGACCGGGCGCCGATGAGGACGCCACAGGAAGGCCGTTTGTGGGACCCGCCGGGCAGCTTCTTGACCGTATGCTGGACTCAAAAGGGCAGATAGGCCTTTACCGGAATAAAAATTGTTTTATCGCCAATACGGTAAAATGTCGGCCGCCGGGCAACCGTGATCCGCTGCCTGAAGAAACTGCCGCCTGCGCGCCATTCCTTGAGCGGCAGATTGCAGCGCTTAACCCAAAGATCATCCTCTGTGTCGGCAGAGTGGCCGCACACATCATGTTAAAAAATGAGGAGTCCATGGGCGCCCTCCGGGGAAAATTTTTTGATTTTCATCGAACCGTTGATTCGATTCCACCGAACCAACGGTTCGATTCCACCCTCCATCCTATTCCTCTTCTTGCCACCTATCACCCAAGCGCGCTGCTGCGGAATGAAGATTATAAAAAACCTGCATGGGAAGATCTAAAAATGCTCCGCGCAAAACTTATTGAACTGGTTCCGGAATTTGCCGCTGCGGAGAAAAATTAACCGTGGAAGAGGCGCTTTCAGCGGGATCTGCTATTGCAGAAGAATCAATTCAAACTGCCGGTTCCGCCATTTATTTCGATCTGATCTTCGATGTTCCGCTCCGCCAGACCTTTACCTATATGATAGATGCAAAGGGTGAAGCCGCTCCGGGTAAACGGGCCATGGCGCCCTTTGGCAGACGGGAAAGTCTTGGGTATATCATTGCCGAACGGGAGAGCGCCCCTGCAGGCGTTGATGCGGCGAAGCTTAAATCGATACGCCGGATAGTGGATAAGGAACCGATTTTTGATGAGCGTGATACCGCTCTTGCAAAATGGATTGCCGATTATTACCTGTGCAGCGACGGACAGGCGCTTTCAGCGATGATTCCGTCAGGCCGCCGACCGGGAAGCTACCCTTCCCTTCCCGATGATGAAATAGAAATTACCGGTACGGCGCTGGAACTTTCCGGTGAGCAACAGGCAGCACTGGATGCAATTTTAATTAACCGCAAAGTCGAAGAAGTCAAAAAAGGCGAAGAAGGAAAAACGAAAGAAAACAGTATATTTTATTTGTATGGAATAACAGGTTCCGGGAAAACTGAAGTATTTTTACGGTCGGCGGAATTTATGCTGCGGCAGGGAAAGTCGGTGATATACCTGGTGCCGGAAATCTCGCTGACCCATCAGACAGCGGAGGCGATTGGCAGGCGGTTTGGCGCCGTGTCTGCGACGATTCATTCGGGGATGAGCCCCAGCGTCCGCTTGAATGAATGGATGCGCATACGCAGCGGGGAGGCGCGGATCGTGGTGGGGCCGCGGAGCGCGGTGTTTGCACCGGTGAAGGACCTTGGGCTCATCATTATTGATGAGGAACATGACGGATCCTACAAATCGGGGAATACCCCGCGCTACCATGCCCGGCAGGTTGCCATGCGGCGCTGTTCCGAAGCAGGTGCGGTTCTTGTGATGGGGTCTGCAACGCCTTCGGCGGAGGCATGGAAATTAATGACCGATGACGGGATGAAACGGCTCAATCTTTCCCGCCGCCTTTCCGGAGGAGCGCCGCCTGAAATAAAGCCGGTCAGCCTGGAACATACCGGGGGCTGTCTGACCGATGAACTTAAGCAGGAGATCCGGAAAACGGCGCAGATGGGAAAGCAGACTATCCTCTTTTTAAACCGCCGGGGGTATAGCTATTTTTATCACTGCCCGTCCTGCGGCTTTGAACTTACCTGCCGCCATTGTTCGGTGTCCCTCACCTATCACAAGGAAAAAAACCGGGCGGTCTGCCACTACTGCGGCTATTCAGAAGCGCCTCCAAAGGCCTGCCCCCAATGCGGCTCCCTTGAGGCGGGGTATACGGGATTCGGAACTGAAATGATTGAGGAAGAAGTACGGCGGACTTTTCCCGATTTAAAGGTACGCAGGGCCGATGCGGATACTGCGGGCAAAAAGGGGAGCCTTGAAGAGACCCTTGCCCTGTTTAAATCGGGGGAGGTGGACATACTTTTGGGAACCCAAATGGTAGCCAAGGGGCTTAATTTTCCCGGCGTACGCCTTGTGGGGGTAGTCATGGCCGACACGGGCCTTCACCTGCCTGATTTCCGCGCGGCAGAGCGGACTTTTTCCCTTATCGTGCAGGTGGCGGGCCGCGCCGGGCGCTACTTCCCCGACAGCCGGGTAATCGTGCAAACCCTCCGCATGGGAGACCCGATTATCACCCGTTCCTGCGCCCTGGACATGGAAGGGTTTTTTGCCGCAGAACTGGCCCAGCGAAAGGCCCTCCGCTTTCCCCCCTACTCGCGCCTTATCCGTTTTACGGTCCGTTCCCGTGACGCAGGGCGCGCCGATGCGGCGATAGTGCGCGCTGCCCGGCTCGCCGCCCCCCTGCTCCCCCCTGACGCCGATATGCTGGGGCCTGCGGAGTGCCCCATCGGGATTATTGCCGGAAACCACCGGCGTCAATTTATCCTCCGGGGGAAAACCCTTGGCGGTATCCATGGCGCCGCCAGAATCTTACTGTCCCGATATGAAAAAGGCAAAGATTCACGGGTATATCTTGAAGTAGACGTAGACCCCGTAAGTCTTCTATAATTATATTTA
>JAISJS010000058.1 GCA_031261385.1 Treponema sp. | reverse complement strand
GCGCTGCCGGATCACCTTGCCATATTGGTAAATACATCCAGCCGCTGCGAAGAGCTTGCCATTGCCGGCGCAATCGAAGGGGACCCTGCGAAAATTTTCCAGGCTATCCTTTTCGACCCCCTTACCTCAGCGGTGCTGACTATGGCAGAAATAAAGGAAATGACCCAAAAAATGCTAAATCAAAACAAGGCGTTTTTGGGATATTTTAAATCTACAATCCTGTAATAAGGAAAAAGGAGAAATGTATGCGTAAAATTACAGCAGCAGCATTGGTGTTGCTGGCAGTAATGCTGGCAATTACCGGGTGCTCCAAGAAGGAAGCCGCATCGGGCGGCAGCAGCGGCGGCAGCGGAGGGACCGTAACGTTACGGTTCTGGTCACATCAAAACATTCCCTGGAATGATTCCAACGAAGGGTTCATCGCAGGTTTCCAGAAGGAAAACCCCAATATCAAAATTGAGTATGAAGCCTTCCCCTATGAAGACTTCGAGCAGAAAACCCAGACATCCCTGCTGTCCAAATCCGGCGGCGCGGATATTTATGAACTCTGGGGCGGGTGGGCATTGGACTTCACCTCAACCGGCGCCCTTGCTGTGGTTCCCGATAAATTTATCAATGAACTCAAGGCAGACAGCTACGAGCCTGTATTGGCAGCCTTCAATTACAATGGCAAATATTACGGCGTCCCCATTGAATTCAACGCTGAATACGGCGGCATGCTGGTATTAAAGCCCTTTTTTGATTCCCACAACATCAAATACCCCACAACCTGGAACGAGATGATTTCCATTGCAAAGGCCAATACGGTTTCCAGGAATAACTTTTTTGATGTCCGGGGTTTTGATTTCCTCGGCGCCGATACCATGACCTATACCTACCTTTCGATGATCCTTTCCAAGGGCGGCAATTACCTCGAAGATGGCGGCCACCGTTTCAATTTTGACACACCCATTGCGCGTGAAGCCCTGAGCACCCTGCGCAACTATATTGTTGTGGACAAAATTACCAATCTCGACGGCTTTACCAACACCGAAGGCGTAGAGTACGGCGTCTTTAACGGCGTAACCCTCCAGGCCCCCCGGGGCATGTGGACCATTCCCACCGGAAAGGAGACCTACGGCGTTGAATTGGGAACGGACTTTGATTATATTCCTTCGCCCTTCTACGGGGATCAGAAGAAATGGGCAGCCGAAACCGGCTGGGGCCTTGTGGTAAACGGCGGATCAGCCCATCAGGAAGAAGCCTGGAAATTTGTCGAATATTTGCTGCGCCCCGAAAATATTCTGCAGAATGCAATTGACCGGGGGAATATCCCTCCCCGCAAGTCTGTTGCCAGGGATCCGAAGTATCTTGCAGCAGTGCCTTTTGCAAAACCGGTTCTTGATGTATTGGAAGGCGCTTCATTTGTAGGGTATATTAATACCGACGTTATGAAGAATGCCATAGACAATGCCTTTGTCGATTATGTTGAGGGCGGCGCTTCGCTTGATGCTACCATCACGCGCATAAACAACGAACTCAACGAATACGCCCAGTAAACGGCAAACCAGGAAACAGGGAGGACATCATATATGAGGAACAATAAATTTGTAATAGCGGTGCTCATCCCTGTTTTCGCGTTGATTTTTACCTTTCAGATACTGCCTATATTTTTGGGTTTCGGCATTTCGTTTTTGGATTACAACCCCCTCCGTTCCCAGAATAATTTTATCGGCATAGCGAATTTTCAGCGCCTCCTGACTGATCCTGTTTTTCATCTTGCCCTTAAAAATACCCTTTATTTTGTTATCGTAACTGTTGCCGTCAATCTGGTGCTTACCTTAACCATTGCACAGATAATCAGTTCCATGCGGTACAACAAAGTACGCTCCATATTCAGGGTGATATTTTTCATGCCCTGCGTCGCGCCCCTTGCGGCTTCCAGCTTTATCTGGGCCCGCATGTACGACAAGCGCTTTGGGCTTATCAATATTTTACTGGAACGCTACTTCGATATAACCCCACAAGCATTCCTGACCCAGGTTTCCACCATGATGCCTGCCATTATTATTTTTACCCTTTGGGCGGATATCGGGTATAATATTATAATCTTTTGCGCCGGCATAGACGGCATACCTTCCGATTTTTATGAAGCCGCCCTCATCGACGGCGCCGGGCCAATTGCCAGTTTCTTTAAGATTACCCTTCCCCTTTTGGGCCGCACCACCTGTTTTGTCATCACCATGACCCTTATCTCCCAGTTTCAGATGTTTGCGCAGTTCGAAGTAATGCTTCCCAATCACGGGGGCCCCAACAATATCGGCATGGTGCTTACGCTGGATATATATAAAACGGCTTTTATCTACAAGGATATGGGTTATGCATCGGCAATCTCCATCATCCTGTTTTTAATTATCATGGTCTTTACCATAATTTCACAGCGCCTCAATCGCGTTGATTGGGGGTATTAAGATGGTCGTAAAAAGGTTTTCAATAGCGGCAATTTTTATAGCTTTCTTCGGCGCCCTGGTGCTTTTTATTATTCTGATGCCTTATATCTGGATGCTGCTTCTGTCATTCAAGGGCACTACCGAAATAATGCAGAACCCCTCGCACATAATACCCATCAAATGGACGCTTTCAGGTTACAATACTGTTTTTAGCCGCACGCCGTTCTTTTATTGGTTCAGGAACAGTGTGCTAATTACCGGGTCTATTACCCTCATTGTATTGTTTACCAGTTCTCTTGTGGGCTTTATTTTTGCCAAATATAAATTCCGCGCCCGGGGCCCGCTGTTCTGGGTAATTCTGGGTTCAATGATGGTGCCTTTCCAAACCACCATGATTCCGAACTTTCTTATTGTAAACGCCGTTGGCTTGTATAATACCCCTCTGGCGCTTATTGTCCCCGGCATGGTTTCCGGGTTTGGCGTATTCCTCTGCAGGCAATTCTGCGAAGGCATACCCGACAGCCTTTGGGAAGCCGCAGTTATAGACGGCGCTTCGGACGTCTCCATCTTTTTCAATGTGATAATCCCCCTGCTGCGGCCCTGCCTTGCAGCCCTGGCGATCTTTACCTTTTTGGCTTCCTGGAACGAATACCTCCAGCCCCTCATCATGCTGGAAAGCGTCAAGAACATGACCCTGCCCATCGCGCTTTCGTATTTTACCACCGGCACCCATTCTGTAAATGTCAGCGCCTGTATGGCAGCAGCGGCCCTTATCATGACCCCCGTAACAATCGTGTTCCTGGCATTCCAGAAGCACTTTATCAAGGGCGCGGCAATCAGCGGGATGAAGTAAAAAGCTTAGCTTTTCATTTCTACGGTATAGGTAAAGAAGTCGCCCCGGACAATGGAAACACAGTACTCAATTATTTTGGATGAATCGTAGGTGGTCCGTTCCAGGTGAATGGCTGGGGTTCCGGCTTTCAGGTCCATGTATTTTGCTTCGTAGGGCTTGATCGCGGCGGCACGGAACTTTTCTACAATGCGTTTGGGAACCACATCGTCATCAGCCATGGAATTATAAAGGCCTTTTTCTATAATATTTTTTTCAGTAAGATGCGGGCAGAGTTCATGGGGGATAAGGGAAGTCTCCACAGTATAGGCCGTGTCATCCACCATGCGGAGCCGGGTAATTTTGTAAAACCTTGCGTTTTCATCCAGGCCAAAATGGCCGGCCGCAGCGGCCTCCAGCTTCACAATATCAAAGGAGAGCATCTTTACATGCTCATTCTTGCCCTTCTTCTTGAGGGCTTCGCTGAAGGAATAAAATTTTGAAAGCTTCTGTTCAAAATTGATGCTTGCCACATAGGTGCCCTTGCCCTGGAAGCGGATCAGCCGCCCCTCGTGGACAAGTTCTTCTATGGCCTTGCGCACCGTAATGCGGGAAACCCCGTACAACCCGCAAAGCTCGGTTTCGGTGGGTAT
>JAISJS010000394.1 GCA_031261385.1 Treponema sp. | reverse complement strand
CGGAGGATTTTACGCCCTATCCCAAGAACCCAATTTTGGCGCGTTTCTTTGTAAACGTCGGCTTTGCAGACCAATTAGGCTCCGGGGTACGGAACCTCTATAAATACACCAAAATCTATTCCGGCAGTGAACCGGAATTGCTGGAAGGGGATATTTTCAAGACCACCGTTTTGTTGACCGTGAGCGATAAAACCGGCGATAAAACCGGCGATAAAACCGGCGATAAAACCGGCGATAAATTGTCCTCGGCAGAAAAACATTTCCTTGAATCAATACTTCCTTATCTCAATGAAAACGGCCGAATAGATGCAAAAACAGCCAGCGGCATAACCGGAAAAGCCTTGTCATGGACAAAAGAAATATTGGGCAAATTAAGTGAATTTGGTATTCTGAAAAAACTCGGCGCCAATAAAAACAGAACCTATCAACTGGTAAAAAAATAATGCCGAATGCCGGCGCCAACCTGATGTATCTGCTTAAGGGCTGTAATGGAATGCCGGGAATGTGCGGGAAACTTTTCTTCCAACCGACTTGAGTACGGAAACGACATATACGCATAGAGCCTGAGTGTGATATTTACCCTATAAAAGCCCTTAGCGCCGAATCGATCTCTTTATTAACCGATTTTAAAATTCTTTCCTTAATTTTTTGCAATTCTTCCTCTTTTTCTTCGGGAAGGTTGTCATATTCCCTGAAAAACACCAAGGGATTAACGTCCAGGGCCGCGGCAATCCGCTCTATTGTGTCCAGTTTTGGGGTATTTTGGTAAATTTCCATTAAGCCGATGTAGCTGGTGGCGGTATTACAGGCTTCTGCCAGTTTTTCCTGAGTAAATCCCTTCTCCTTGCGGATACGCTTGATATTATCAATAACAAGTTTCTGTAAATCCATTTTTATATCATGGTTGCTATAATTCTATATTTTTATTGACAGGTTTAATATATTATTATATGATATTTAGTATAATCGTTAAGGGAGTTATGTATGAAAAAGAACGTATTTTTGGGTTTTTTGGTAATTGTATTGGCGGTTGGTTTTTTCGGTTGTGATCTTATAAACAATCCTGATGATAATCCTGTAAACAATCCTGATGATGAGGATGATAAGCCGGGGAATCCATACCTTGGTAGTACATTATCTTTTAATGAGCAGGTATATTATGAAACAGAAAATTATACAATTGCAGCATATACCGGTGCAGATCTTTCTGTAAAAGAATGGCGAGATATTGATGGCACCGCAAATATTACCGGCGGCAAACTTAAATTATCTATCGGAACCCCCAGTCCCTTGAGCCCGATTGCGGGAATATTTGAAGATGTTGGGTTTGGAAGCTGGCAAAAAGACATTGAGTATAGTACTACCGATGTACAGGCCGCTGAATTGTATGATGGTGAACTTAACAAACCTTCTGAATTTACCTGGCTGGAGAAAAGAAGAGATACAGATTCTGCATTTGAACATGTATCATATATATTTGTTAGTAAGGATGTGACTGTCACCGCTAAAGGAAAAGTGGACGTAGACGACAATGTTACTTCTACAGATGTTACTCTAAAATTAAAAAGCGGCTGGAATGTATTATATTTCAAAATGTCATTTTCTAATAGCGGAGCTATAGCATCTTACTCTCTTAGTAATCCCGGTAACCTTTGCTGGATGTTGTATTAAGTACTTTAGACCCACCTGCATTCAAGCAGGCGCCATGCTATATCCGTGCAGAGGGAATTATTTGGACAAGCGCCTCTGCCTCCAATTCCGCTCAATAAAGCCGCATAAATTTCATCCTCTTTATCAACCGCAAAAAATTTTGACCACGAATTATAATCAATTTTGACAAATTTTAAGCGGTTTTTTCCGGATTTTATCGGGTCTTTCTGGCTATTCCGGCCTGTTTTTATACCTCAAAAGGGGGTATCAGGAGCGTCTTCGACATGGATTCCAGGAGCGAATTCCCGATGAATGTCAGCGCAAATAGTCTGGTTGATGGCGGCAAGCACCTGAAAGAAGCGGCCAGGGTGAAGCCTCGCAAGCCGTTCGGCTTCTTTGGTCGCTGACTCCAGGGTTGAATGTTGATAGCGAGTATAATGTGTCTCCGGACAAAAAACATAGAAAATCGGTCTCATTTTTCCTCCAATACTGGCTGGTCTGCCAGCGTATGTGTTTTCATATAGCCGATTAGATCGGCTTTGAGAATGTCGCCATCCTCGTTAGGTTTTATATCACCTTGGTCAAGCATGCGCTCAATGGTTTGAGGCGATACCGCCATGATATACGCCGCTTCTTTCATGGACAAAAAAGCGGGTATTCCGGGAAGGAGGTCTATGTTTCCTTCAAGCGGTTTTGCTTGTGCGGCTATTTCTTCGAGCGATTGCCTGAAGGTATTCATCCAAAGCCTCCTCAAGATCATCACCCTCAGAGTCGAGGAGATATTCACATAATCCATACCAGGGAACACGGTAGACCGAACGAAATAAAACAGCGTCGAGGCGGTACCGGGAAAGCATTGTCATAAGCTCATCATAGGTGCAGCGCAGGATCCCACAAGTCTCCCGGAGGGTGTAGAAATACTTAATTCCCAGCCTGGTGTTTCTGATGATATTTTGCAGAGCATTGTCACGTTCCTCTGCGGTGAGTTCAGTTCTGCATTGTTTTATGTCGTTAAGCTCAAACAATTCCCCGGCTGCCATCTACCGCCCCGCCTTTCCCTGGCGTTCAACCGTGCTTAGGAATCCCATCACCCTCCGGAGTTCCCTGTCTGAACAATCGTAAAGATCATTCTTGCCCATCTTCCGGAGATATCCTGCCATGCGGTTCTGGCAGCCGGGGCCGAGGATATGCTTGGCCCGATCCTGAACCACTTCAAAAAGCGTTTTCCTTTTTGCTGCCGGTACCGGTTTCCCGGTAGGTGGTTTTCCTGTCGAGATAAGGTATTTCTCCAAAGTTTTGATGACCTTGTAGTATTGATCCGGACTTTCGATCTCAGCAGCAGAGCCTACTCCGGCCGCGCCGTTAAGGAGACTTCGGTATTCCTCATCGGTAATACCGGCTTCTTTTTTCAATACGTGGATCCGTGCGAGTTCAGTTTTTCCAGGCATTAGCTTCTCTCCTTTTTGTTTTAATTCTCTGCTTTGCTGACCGATGGCGAGACTCTTTCTTACGGTCAGCGATTCCAATTTTGATGTCGGCAATTAATTTACCGGTTTTGGTAAATTCAGCATCCTCATAAATAAGGCCAAGGCTATTCATTACAGCAAGTTCGGCTCGTGAGACTACAACAAGATTATCAAGGGTCAAATTCATTTTGTTCCCATCGCCAAAAATAATTACGCTTCCTTTGGGTACCGGGCCGTTTGCTTTTTCCCAAATGCTCCGGTGCTTGGCTTTCCATTTGTTGGGCTCGGCAATTTTAATATCCACATATCCCTCCGTGTTTATCCGCTCACTTCCTTCAGGCATATAATTAAAAGGCTTGTTTCCCTTTTTGAATTCTGTTGCCGGTGAGCAGTGAATGCCTTTCCTTCCCTTATTCCACGAATTATGGCCAGTCCAAAATCTGGCATCCCGGCCATTGGTTATCCCTCTGCTTTTACAGGCTGCATGGATTTCTGTCTCTCTTAAGCAGGTACCAAAGTGTTTATTAAAGAGTATGGACACTTCAAGAAAACTGCGTCCGGGAACTATTTTTTGGAGAAATATTATTTCCTCCGGGGAATATTTGCGCATGATTTAATCCGTCAGTTGTTTCGGCAAGGTTTTAACCTCGTCGCTCTTTGCGATATGTGCTCGCAGAAGAAGATTCCCGTTGGAAATGATCTGGGATGCAACACCGGTAATGGCATGTGCCCGGCTGATTTCCGCTTTAAGTTCTTCCCCGCCCAAATCCTCATCACCCAGCCTCTCAATTTCTGCGAACAGGTGGTTGTTAAGATCTGACAATTTATTCTGCATCTTGTTACTCCTTTTGATTGTCTCCACATGATATGAATGCACCGCATTCAATAACATTAACTCAACTGCTTCACGAGCGCTTCGGTGATGGTCTTTATTCCCGATGCGTTGGCCATGCGGGCGAGTTCCCCGGCTTCGTTGACGATGGTGCGGAAGCCGCCGCGGGCGTGATGGGTGAGCAGGGATGCGGTTTCCCTGGTGAGGGAAAGGCCGGCCGCCTGGGAGTAGTAGGTTGCGACGTCCACCTCGGAAGCTTCATCAAAAATGATGACGGGCTTGCGGATGCGGGAGCGGAGCCGGGGAACCTGGTCAATCTTGGCTTTAAGACCTTCCTCTCCTACCAGAAAGAACGGGAGGTCGCAGCGCTCGTTGATACCCCGGAGCATTTCCAGGGTCCGGACAGGGCACTTGTCGGCCTCGTCGATGATCACCATGCGCCGCTGGTATTTGCAATGCTCCTCCAGGACTGTGATACACTTGCTCATGGAATAGGGGCGGGTATGTGCAACCACGTCACAAATATCACGGAGAACCTGAACTTGCGTAAAGCCGTCCACGTAGAGGATGTATGCGGCGTTTTCATTGTTCCGGGCAAACCATTTTGACGTGTAGGTTTTACCCCGTTCTGCGGAACCAATAGCCATGCCGATTGAAGATGAAAGGGTACCGTCCTGATCCGCCAGTTCGCCTGCCAGCGACTGGAACTCGGATACAGAGGGGGTCATTACCATGATGTCGGTGTTGACGCGGATGCAGTCCTGCCCCTCTTCCGTGTACCCCTTCTCAACCAGTTTGGCCATGATATCCACCTGTTTCTGTTCCCAGTTGGGGTACTCCATCCGGGCGATCCGGGAAATCGTAGTCCTATCATAATTTGTTACCCTGGCGACGGCGCCGTAGGATAACCCGTTTACTTCAGCGAATTTGTTAAGATCCATGTGTAACTCCTTGATTGAAATTGATATAAACTTCCCAGCGTTGCTTTTCGATGTCCCCCATTTTTCTTTCATAGTCTGCCTTGTAGAGACGGTCATCGGGGGAAAGGGAACCGCCCCTTAGGCCGGCGTCGAGTATTGCCTAGTACCGCTTCATCGGCGTGGTGTATACCGCCTGGCGCCTGGCCCGTTCTCCCTGTTCCTGAACCAGACGGGAGGCGACCGCTACTGCAGCGGTAAAATCATCCTCGGTCATGGCGGCGGACTTGGCATTTTTATCGGCGATGGCCTTTTCCGCGGCGGCCTGTGATTCGATGAGGGGCTTGTACGTTGGCGCGGTGAGGACCGTTCCTGCAAAGGCGACGGTATCCCGGTAGGTGCCGGTTACCGCTTTAATGTTTCTGCGCTTTGCGGCGATCTCGGCAGAGAGTTCCCCGGCGTTGAAGGGATTGATGCGGTTCTCCGGGGTCAGGTAGATTGACTGGCCGCTGTGGGGATCCATCGCCCAGGCTCCGGCTTCGAGGTCGTCGGGATCAAAGTAAACTTCAACCTTCATGCCGGAAAGCCCCGCCAGATTGTTCCGGTTTTCTTTGAGCATTTCTTTGGTGAGTGACGGCCCGACATAATTAATGTCTGCAATCCTGATGCGGTTGCCCTTGACGACGCGCTTTTCCTGTTCCAGAAAAATGTGGCGGATATCGTTTTCGTCGATGCGGTTTGGTTCCCATCCTTCAAGTTCCGCTGCAAGGCGGAGTTCTTCCAGGGGAGAGTGGTTCAATCCGGCATGGTCGCGGTTCTCATAACAGACAATCGCTTCCTTCACCTTTTCAATAAACTCTTCGTACTGGAGAATAAAGCCCTTCTCCTTCTGATACTCCAAACGCCGCGCCGCCTCTTCATCCTCTGCGGCCGGGAGGGTGATGTCCCGGACATAGCCCGGCAGGCACATATCAAGCAGCAATACTTCCAGCGTGCGGAAAAACCGCTCAATAGGTTTTGCCTTGGCGTTCTTTACCTGCGCGTACATGCGGCGGTTTTGCCGGCGCCATTCCTTTGCGCTTTCCACCGTTGCGATGACATTTCCGGAAGGGTCCTCTACGGCATACTCGCCTTCGCGGGTGCGGTACAGTTCCGCATAATCCCTGAAGCTCATGCCGTAGGTTTGCAGGGCGTTTACCAGGTGGTCTATCTTTCCTGACTTCTCGGCGGTACCGTTGTCGTTATACGTTGTGTTGAACTTTCCGAAGCGGGTGATGCCCATGCGGAGGGCGCGGGCTACGGTGCGGTGGTTGTAACTGCCCGGTTCAAAGTCGATGCCGTATACCAGCCGTGTCCGCATATCCAGCCAGAGGTAGCACTGTGCGCGGATGAGCTTCCCGTTATACCATGACCAGAAATCAAAGATGTGTTGATCTCCTACCACCACCTGAAAGGGGGCAAGCAGGCTGAGGTCACGGGCGATGTAGAAAATGTTATCCAGGGCGCGGGCGCCGCCTGAGGCATAGGTGAGCAGCAGGGAGTGGATGTCCCGGAGATGGGTATAGGCTGATTGTTCGCTGCCTGTTTTCCACCCTTTCAGCGCCGCCGCTTCCACCGTTTTGTGGTAGGCGTTCCGCATGGTGCAGTAGCCGACCTCACGCTGGGCGGCGATGTAAAAGCCTTTCATGAAATCTATGGCCTCACTGTCCCATGCGTAGACTTTTCTGCCCTGTTTGGGCCGGACCGGCGGATGGTACCCGTTGACGTTGATATCCTGAATGTACCGCCTGACCGTGGAAGCGCTGAGGCTGAATTTTTGCGCAAGCTGCGCCTCGGCCATCAGGATGGGGATCCCCACGGGGCGCCGGATCCAGTCCTCGTAGACCTCAATTTTTTTGAGATGTTTTTTACTTCCCGAGAAAAGACTTTCCTGTTGTCCGGTCTTTTGCGCCATGGCTAATCCTCCGGCTGGCTCTGGGCCTGAACGATATCCCGCTCAATGAGGTAATTAACCACGTCGTGAATCTGGGCGGTCAGGTTGGCGGCGGCCGCCAGACGGGACTCTTTGTCCGGGAACATTTTCAGGTACCCGTCTATGGCGTCAAACATGACATATTGGGCATCCGACTGTTCTTTGGATTTAAGCTGAAACTTTTTTACCGTTTTTGTTTTTGCAAGAATACTTTTGAAGTAATCCTGCTGCGGTATGTAATCAAATTGCTTTTCAATCCAGACGTGGGTAAGCTCTTCGATCCGCTTTTTCGACTGCCGCTCTTTTACGATCCGCTCCTCCTCCCGGGTCCAGTCGTCAGGGCGGGGCCCGCCGTTCATCACGAGGGCGATACGCCGTTCCTGCTGCCTGCCGGTAAGCGCCGGGGGCGGCGGCGCCTTGATATCCTCCGCGGTAAGCAGCCGGTCTTCTCCGGTGGATGACAGTTCCCCCGGCACAAAGAGCTTTGCCCATTTGTTTGCCGTTGGCCGGGCTATCCCGACTGCATCGCAGTAATCGCTCCATGTATAGGGGATATAATCTGCGGCGTCCGGATTTTTGTATTGGCCAAGCTGACTGGCCAAATATTCATGGGCAAAATAGAGTTCGCGGGCCAGTTCAAGGGTGACGCGGTTCCATCTCGTGACGATGAGCGAAACCCGTTCAACCGATGCCTCATAGTTCCACTGCCCGGCTTCGACAACCACCTTTGCCGCCCCGCCTATGGCGTCCCGGTCCGGAGCAAGTATGTTTTTAGCCATTGTGTACCGCCATGTTTTTAAGATGGTATCCAAGGCGGCGCAGGGAGCCGGAACGGATACGCCGTGCAAACGTCTGGATCGCATCACCGATGCGGAATAAAAATTCTTTCATGGGTTTTTCCTTGTGGTTCCGGGGAGGGGTTACCCCGCCCCGGAAAGATGGTTTTAGCTTGCATGCTTCAGGAGGTCCTTGTTGACCTCTTCGCGGTTCGGTTTACAAAAGAATTCATCCTTTGTTTTCCGGACGGCATCGACCTGGGCGAGGGACTCGTCATCCATGTCCTTCATGATTTCCTTGTCCGGCTGTTTCTCCACCCGGTTGTATTTGTCCAGATGGAGTTTTTCCAGCAGCGCCACGGTGGTCTTCTTGACCGAGATGGACGTGGACTTCCGGAACCCGAAAACACCAAAGGTGAGGTCCACTGATTTTTTGTCCTTGAAGAGATCGCCCTTGTTGTATTCCGCAAAAGCGCTGATTTTTGCGGAGAGTTCCGCGATCTTTTTCCGCAGGGGTTCCCCCTGTTTCGCGGCAGCCGCCTTGATGACGCCGATCTGTTTCTGCGCCTCGCCGTCAATAGATTCGATCTCGCGTTCAAGCAAGCCAATTTCCCGAAGCGCGCTGTCCACGTCTTCGAGGGTTTCGAGTTTTTCCGGCGTTGGTTTATACCGTGCCATACTGTTTCTCCCTACGCATATATAACATTCTCAAATCCATGCGGATCGAGATAACGGTGACAGGTTTCAAAGGCGGCCCGATCAAGGGCGGTATCTTCGGAGACACCCCCGGCCTGCAGACGGCTAAACCGGGCGGCAAAATAATTTATCAACTCCTCCTCAAACGGATGGGAGAGCGTGAGGAAATCAACCGGCGCTTCGACGTAGACCACGGGGATTTTCAACGTGCAGGCCAATTCATGTTCCAGCAGCGCACCGCGGGAACGTTCCCATCCCTGGAGGAGGCCGATGCCGTCACACCGCGCCAGTTTTTCTATGCAGGCGCGCATATACACATGCCAGGGGGAACCGTCTTCAACCACGCCCTCGCAATAACCGGCCGGATTGAAAACGGTTATGTCCAGTTTATTGGCGGCTATCCTGCGGCGGATCTCCCCCGCCGCATCATCAAAATGCAGCATGTATTCTTCACGGGGCCGCCCGGATACCGGGCCGGCAAGATAAATGGTCTTCATCATTTTTTCTCCTTTGGTTTGTTGTCCAAAATATTTAAGACCTGGCTGATGGTCAGGCCTTTCTCGTGCATGGCGCAAAGGCCGACGAGTGCGGCACGGTACATACCGCCGCGGGTGAGGTTCAATATGAGTGAGGGGATTTCCGCTTCCAGCATGGGTGTGCCGGTGTCCTGGCTGAAAAAGCGGATACCCTTCTTGAGGATTTTCACGCCGCGCCCCCTGCCGCCCTTGCCGGCGGGAAAGCAGACCGGTATGTCGCCAATGGGGTTCCGGTGGAAAAGCAATAAGACTCAAGCTGCCGGTAGTTGGTGAGAAGGTCATCACTTCCACAGTGCGGACAATGCCGTACCTTTCTGCCGGGGGCTTCTGTCCCCACGGAAAAGAAGGAGTGGCATTCGGCGCAGAAATGGGTGAAGCCGTTGTAGAAAGCAGGATCTTTCAGTTCGAATTTCATACAGTGCCCCCTGTTTTTGTATTGAGGAGCATACGTATTCGGGTTAAACTACGTTTATCAAAAACAAAGGAGAATATAAGACATGACCATAGAAGTAGATAAAGCCCTTCGGATGCTTTCAGCCCTGCGTGATCGGGTATTGGAAAAATACACGGCAGAAGACCGGGAAGCGTTACAAAGAAGGCTGATAATAAAACCCGTAGAACAGCCACCGGTTTATTCAGCTTTCCGGAGTTTTGAGGATGTTGCATCTCTTGAAGCGCTTTTGAAAAAACCAACGCTGACCAAGCTGGACCAACACGACCTCCTGTTTTACTTGACGACCCTGCAAGCGGTACTCTATATTTTTGAAGGCGCTGCGTGTCAATGGAACAGTGGGGAGGAGCTGCTTGATTTGTGCGGCAAAAAGCTGAACCACTGGATGCAGAACGAGCCTGGCTGGCCTTTTCCCGATCACGCTCCAGTTTGTTGAGACCTCGACCCTCGGCGATACGGTCATTCCATCTTTTCCCTTCGGAACAGCGGACGCAGGGACCTTCCCTCCAATAGAAGGGGCATTGCCTGGAAAATCGCCGCCAAATGCGGCCATAGGGACACTTTGCGACTCCGCATTCAACAGCTGCTTCTATGCGACATCCAATAAGGACCGTCTCGCGGCTTTTCATTGATTTCAGGATTTTAAAGAGCAGCTTGTTCATCCTGCCCTCCTCATGGTAGGGGGCTTTTTCCCCGGCCGGTTCTTGCCCGATATGGCGTCTTCTATACGCCTGGCAAGCGCCTCGGCGCTGGCCTGGTTCCGCTCCCGGATGCGGTTTTCCATCTCTTCGATGACGGCTTCTTTGGACTTGCCGGTAACGGCGCTCCGGGCCTCCAGAACTACCTCGTTCCAGTTGGGCTTGCCGAGTATCCGGGCTATTTCCGCCTCCACGCGGGCAGAATGCCTTTGGCCGAAGACCACATAACGAACGCTGGGGGACGCTATACCCAATCGGGTACTAATACCGACAAAACTTTCGTCTGAGTCCCTTAATTTGTACTGGATAAATAGCCCTTCACGGCTTGTTGGCTTAAGACGCCGGGGCTTGGATCTCGCCTTGTTTGCGGCGGGCCGATCTGCTATATTCAAAATAGCCTCCTTGTGGGGTAGAAATTTAGAGAACGGCGAACTTCTTGGCGGATGAGCGCCGTTCTCTTTTTATTTTGCTAAGCTCTTTTAAAAGCCTGACGATATTATATTATCGTCATGTTTCAAGACTGTCAAGCAAAAAATTCATATTTTATGAATTTTATTCAGTTTTTATGATTTTTTAGGATCATATGGATTATTCAGGACGTATTAGAAAAATCAGAAATTCCTTCTCCATGAATCAGAAAGAATTCGCATTATTTATGAATACCGCAAGGACGGCTCTTTCAGAATTTGAAAGCGGTTCCAGAGAGCCCTCTAAGGATTTTATTTTTTCGCTTAGCAATATTGGGGTAAGCATTGATTGGTTTTTAACCGGAAAAGGCGACCCTTTATTACCCGAAATAACTGAAATCTTAAAAGATCCGAATAATTCAGTAAAAACATTAGAAGACCTCGACAGGCTCAAAAAAGAGCTTTTTGACGTAAATCCCGTTTACGCCGAAAAGCTCAAAAAAGAGCCTATTTTTTCCTTGCAAGATTCCCCAGGCGGGGGTATCATGGGAGAAACGGCGGCGGGAGGACGGCAATTTCATGGGGAAATCCCCCTGATTCATGCCGGGGACACGAAGCTTGCGGGGGGTATCATCATCCCGCTGCTGGATGACCAGCCGGTGTCCGCCGGAAAAGGGAAGGATCTTGACGAGGGGGACAATCCCTCCCGGTACCTGCGGGTGCCGGACTTCCTGTCCCGGTACCGGGATTTGGCCATGCTCCCGGTCCGGGGTGACAGCATGGATCCCACCCTGCACGACGGGGACATGGTGGTCTGCGACGGCGGAGGCTGGGACGGAGACGGGATATACGTCATCAAGAGCGAAGAAAAGTCCTTTGTGAAGCGGGTCGTTCACAGCTCAAAGGGGTACCAGGTTATCAGTGATAACAAGATGTACCCGAGTTACGGCGAAAGCAGTGAGGATATATTGATTGTGGGCAAGGTCCGGGCTGCGGTGATCAGCATTCCGGGAAGGAGGGGTGGGATATGAAGCGGGGGGGTTGCGTGGTTTTGTTTTTTCTTTTTTTCCCTGGGCTGCTTTTCTGCCAAGATGTAACCGGGGTTATTGTTGATCGTAATAATAGAGTTTTTACATATGAATATCATGGGAGAGATGAGACAATAATAGCCCCAATATTTCTGGAAAATGAGATCGCTATTAATTTGAAATTTCACATTGCGTCTTATTTTCTCCAGATTGTTTATACCGGCGACCATTTCACGGATATTGATTCTTTTAATTTTGTCGTTCGATCTGATCGTGACATGCGTTCTTATTCAGAGGTTATCAACTCAATTGAAGCAAGCGCAAAAAATAAAGATTTTATAGACAAATCAAAGGACACTTCCAGACGCAGTGATTTTACATACACTAAAGAATACAAAAGTGGTAAATATATTTCTACCTTTGAAATATCAATGCCCAATTATAAATCCGATGTTTTTAAATACGCCAAAGAATGTAGCCTGGAATTATCCCTCGGTGGTATTGATCGTATTTTCAGGGCTGGCCCAGAAGAACTGAGGGCTCTACAGGACATGGGGTTGGTATTGGTTTCTGCGGGATTGAAGTAAGTACTACCCCCGGACTTAGCCGGGCTAGAGGAGGATATAAAGATGTCAAGATTTGATGATGCACAAATCCATATTACAAATGCCCGAAGTGCAGAAAAGCATGGTGATTACTTGGGGGCTCGCGTGAACTACCTTAAATGTGTAGAGTCATTAAAGCAAGCCGGAGCTGCCACTGAACTTGAAAATGCGACAAAGGAATATGAAGAATTTGTCAAGCGCGATCCAATTTTCAAAAAACTCATTTCTGTGTTACTTGCAGGAATAAAAGAAAATCCGGGAATTATCCAGTCTGAAATTACAAGTAAGGCTGAAGAGATGAGTTGGCAGCAATTGTATAATTATGATCGTCCTATCGCCAAGGATGATATTTATTATGCGCTTTATTTTGCAGATAAATTTGGTTATATCACAAGGATCAAAAAAGGGCGCTCTTATGAGTTACGGATCAAAGAATGAATAGCGATGAATATTTCAATTTACAGGAAAAATCCAGTGACGCATACCAGAAAGGCAATTATGATGAAGTGAAAAAAATCTGCTTTGACATTCTGGAAAATATTCCGAGCATAACAGCAAGCTTAAAAGGAAGGCTTATTGAGTTCAAAGAAATAAACAAACCTTTTATTGATGACGCACTTAATATTGTAAACCAAATCGGAATAGATGAGCCTGAAAAAGAAATTTTAAAAATCTTTTTTTCAGAGAGATTGGTAACGAAAGGACAGATTTTAGAGTATTTCGATATTTCATATAACACATTTAAGAAAGACGAATATGCAGAACAGTTGTATAATTTCCTTGGTGAAATTGACGTTTTATCAGATAAAGAAGTAAATGAATATTTGGATGGAAAAAGCCCTGTTGCTGAAAAATGGGAGGGCGAACAGAATTCTATCGAGAAAGAAATTATTATGTACCTGTCAAATAATCCTGGGTTTCTGCAGAAAGATATACAAAAATTATTTGCAGCAATGCCGCAATATGAAAGTTGGAATGTTGAAACAGTACTGAGTGAATTAATTGAATCAGGAAAAATTGAAAAACAAAAATCGGGAAGATCTTTTGTTTTTTCTGTAAAAAACCAGTAACATTCTTTTATTCTAATCTCCACTCATAGCCCATCCCTTTCCCTCCCCATGCGATACTTCCCCCGGAGGTATCTTATGGGAGTTATCCGCGACATTGACAAGCTGAATCCCGAAATGGCCAAGCGGGTTAGGGCCTTTCTGGAATTTTGTAAAAAAGAGAAAATCGGCGTCTGCGTCATAGAGACCCTGCGGACCGCCGGGACCCAGGCCGCCTATTATGCCCAGGGCCGCAGGCCGCTTGCCGAGGTGAATGCCCTCAGGCAAAAGGCGGGATTATATCAGCTCACCGAAAAGGAAAACCTGAAAAAAGTTACCGACGCGACTCATTCGGTCCATCAGGACGGCGGCGCCATAGATCTGTGTCCGGAGATTCCCGGCAAGGCGGACTGGCCATGGTGGAACGCTCCCATGGAAAAGTGGGAAGAGATTGGGTTGCGGGGTGAAGAGTTCGGCCTTGACTGGTGCGCCGGCGGATACGGGAAGCTCTGGGCCAAAGGGTGGGACAATCCCCACTTTGAAATGCCTGACCCGGATGACGGCGGGGCTGCATAAATTATTTTACCGGAGAATACTCCAAAGGGGTTTGTATGGATATCGTAAGTCTTTTACCTGTGTTTATTCCCATTGCAAGCGTGGTGGTAATACTGGTTACCGAGATTATTAAAGGCCTGGACAAAAAAGACCGGCTCAAGGGGTACCGCGTCTATATCCCCCTGGCGCTTTCGGCGGGGGCGGCCTGGCTGCTGCGGATTGGCAAATTTTTCGCCCCGGAGCAGGTCTGGTTTTGGTGGGCGGCCATCTTTGGTATTTCCGTCTTTTTCTTTGAGGCAATTCTCAAGAAGGCAAAAGCCGCCTTTGACAGGGAGGCGTGATGTGTTTGAAAAGCCGCTGCATCGCCGGATTCTTTTTATTGTCATTTTCATTTTCTGTTTTCTCGCAGTCGGTATTGGTGCCCGTTTCGGCGCTCGAAGAAATCCGGGCGGAGGCGGCGTTGATACGGCGGGAATCGATCGCGCTGCGGGAATTGCTGATGATCTTGGAAACCGGGTCGGCGGAATTGAAGGGGCGATTGGAGAAAGTCGAGACGGCGTTGACCGAAGCCGAGACCTTGTTACGGGGAGCGTCCCTCTCATTGGAGAAATCGGAAGCGGAATTGATACCATTACGGGGAGAGCTCGGGAAGCTCGGGAACGAGTTGGCCGAATTGAAGAAGGCGGCCGTCGAATCGAACAGGCGGTTGCGGCAATCAGAGCGCACGGTGAAGTTCTGGAAGATAGCGGCGATTAGCGTCGGCCTGGCTTTTGCGGCGGTTGAAATCGGGAGGGGTTTTATAAAATGAGTGACGGATCGAACACGGTGGAAATCGCCAAAAGCATCGGCATTATCGCCTCGATTGTCGGGTTCCTTGGTACGGCGATTAAAGTGGGCCAGTGGAAAGGCGAGCATGACCTCAGGCTCAAGAAGCTTGAAGACACCCTTGCCGATACGGTAAGAACGCTGTCCCGCATGGATGAGCGGGTTGACGGCATCGAAAAAGAATTGCTGCAAACCATGACCTCCCTGCAAAAAGATGTGGAGTACATAAAGCGGTCCATTGATGAAGTAAAGGCGGAGCGGAAATAAATGCCGAGGCGGAGCAATCTGGAACTCCAGGGGCTGGTTGACCGTGCGTATGATCTTTTTCAGCACGAAAAGAAGACCGCCAAAGAAATCGCCGCCATTCTCCGGAAAGAAGGCTATGCCGCCTCCCACAGCGGGGTGGCCAGGGCGCTCCGGAAAAAGAAGATTGACATGAAGCGCTTCGAGGAGGCAATGGAAAGCGCCAGTGCCATAGTCCAGGCGACCGAAGGCCGCCCCGGAACGGACATCGGAGAGGCGACGCTGCAGCTCACCCTTACCAAGCTGCTTGACGAACTCCGCGGCATTGAGGACTTCCGGGACATGGGCAGTGAACAGGTAATCCTCGCGGTCGCCCGGATATCCCGTTCCATCGCGGCGGTGTCCCGGCTCAAGCTCGATTATGAGAAAGGCTACCGGGCGGGCTGTTTCAAAACGAAAAACGCCGCGGCGGATGAAGCGGAGAAGGCGGCGCGGAAACGCGGGGCGAGTGATGACCTTGTCAGCGAAATACGGACAAAGATTCTGGGGCTCAGTGATGGACCCGCTTGACATCCTGCTGCCGTACCAGAAGCGGGTGCTGGAGGACAAGACCCCGCTCAGGATAATCGAAAAAGGCAGGCGCACCGGCATCTCCTGGCTGCTGTCCCTGGAAGGCGCCCTTGACGGCCTCGCCGCCCGGGGAACCAACACCTATTACATTTCGTATAACCACGACATGACCAAGCAGTTTATTGATGACGCCAAATACTGGGCGCGGGCGCTGCAGATTGTCGCCGACTATTTTGAGGAAGAGGTTGTTGACGAGAACAACAAAACTTTCAAGGTTTACGCGCTGATTTTCCCGTCAGGACACGGCGTGTACGCGCTCCCTTCCACGGAATACGCCATCCGGTCAAAGCAGGGAAACATTGTTTTTGACGAGGCTGCCTTTACCGACGGCTTTGAGGGGATACTCAAGGCCGCCCTGGCCCTCCAGATTTGGGGCGGCAAGCTCACCATCGTGTCTACTCATAACGGCGATGACAGCCCGTTCAACATGCTGCTTAACCGGATCAGGGCGGGGGAGGAACCGGACTGGTCCCACCACCGGATCACCTTTTCACAGGCGCTGGAACAGGGACTTTATAAGAAAATCTGCCAAACACAGAACCGGGAATGGACCGCCGAAGGTGAAAAAGAATTTGTCGAACGGGTCAGGCGTATCTACCGTGACAACATGGAGGAGGAGCTTGACTGCATCCCGGCGCGGACCGGATCCCGGTACTTCCCCCGGATCATCCTTGACCCCTGCGCCGACAGTGACATTGAAGTTATCCGCAAGGGCTTTGAAGATGCCTTCCTCAAAGAACCGAAAGAGAAGCGGGAGCGGGTTGTTGAAAAATGGTTTAACCGGGAAGTGCTGTCCTTTATCAGGACGCTGGAAAATCCGGTATTCATCGGCGAGGACTTTGCCCGGTCAGGGGACCTCACGGTGTTCTGGCTTGACGAGCTTGTCGAAAAAAAACATGCCCGGACTGTGGCGGTAGTGGAACTGCGGAACTGGCCTTTTGATCAGCAGTGGCAGTTCTGGGTGCTGCTGGTCGGCGCCCTGCGGATTTTTGGCGGCGCCGCGCTGGACGCGCGGGGCAACGGCCAGATGATCGCCGAGAAGGCGGAAACCGAATGGCCGGGCAGGGCAATTCCGGTCATGATCACCCGCGCCTGGTATGGGACCTGGTTTCCCAAACTGAAAGGGCGTCTTGAAGACCGGGAATGGACCATCCCGCAGGATGAGTACCTTATCGGCGACTTTGGCGTGGTGCGGCTCAAGGCGGGGTATCCCCTTATTGACGACAGCACCAAAGAAAAGGCGGGATCTGCCCTGTCCCGGAAGCGGCACGGTGACGGGGCGGTCGCCTCGGCGCTGGCCCTTAATGCCATTGAAGCATGCGCCGATGACACCCATCCCTTTGCGGAGGTAACACAAAGCGGCAATGATACTATCTGGCAGGGATATTAGGGGGGAGCCATGGCAAAGCGCATAAACGCACATGACCTTGAAAAGCAGGTTGTTGATATCGGGATGTTCCGGTCTTTTATATCCGCCATTGATGACGCCGCCGACTGGCTGTCCACGGTGGGGGAATCTTCCCGGATATTCAGCGAGATGATGGATGACGGAAGGATTGCTTCCCTCGTGGAGAACCGGCAGAACCGGGTGCTCTGGCTTGACATGGCGCAGCGGGACGGCGGGCATGACCGCCTGGACGAAGCGTGCAGGGCCGCCATCAACTACAACAAACGGCAGAAGCTCTGCCTGCAGCTTATGAACGCCATTCCCAATGGCGTCGCGGTGACGGAGGTCATCTGGGAACAGCGGGACGGCCTGTATGTGCCGGTTGATTTTCTCCCCATCCCCCGGTCGCAAATTTCGTTTCCGCTGCCCGGCGCGGACTGGCGCCTTCCGGTATATGCACCCACGGGCAGGCGGCTTGATGAGCCCCGGAAATTTCTTGTCCACCGGAACGACCGGGGGACGGGGAACCCCTGGGGCCGTCCGGCGCTGCGCGCCGCTTACTGGCCATGGAAGTTCAAGAAGCTGGGGTTCAAGTTTTGGATCATGGCCGCCGAACGGATAGGGGTTCCCTCGATCCTCGCGATATTTGACGCCGCTAATGACACCGAGGTTAAATCACGCGCCGGCATCCTTGCCAATCTGTTAAGCAGGGTACGCAGCGGATCGAGCGCCGCCCTGGGGAATGTCCGGGAAGTGAAGTACCTTGATGCCGCCGGCGCGCTGCGGGACTTTGACGTTATCATAAACACCTGCAACACCGAGATTGCCTACGCCATCACCGGGCAGAGCCTTACGACCAACCAGGCCGAGTACGGCACCAAGGCCCAGGGGGAACTTCACGAGCGGAGTTTTGACGCCGTTACCTACGGCGACGCCCAGGCGCTGCAGGCTTCGGTACAGCCGCTTTACGACTGGTTCGCGGAAATCAATTTTCCCGGCGTGCCGCCGCTGGAGTTTGAAATTGACGCCGGAGAGAAAGCCTCGTGGAAAGTTTTAACCGAAGCCATTGACCGGGGAATCCCGGTGTCCAAAAAAGCTATCTACGGGGTTCACAAGATCCCGGAACCCGCCGGTGATGACGACGCCTTCCTGAAACCCGCCGGGCTTCCCGCCATGGCCGCCGAGGGGCCGGACTTTGCCGACCGTGATTCTTTTTTTTTTGGAACGCGGCGCGGCAATAGAAACGCATAACGCCGCCCGGCTTGACCGGATGGAAGCGCCGTACCGGCGCCGGATCATCCACAGTTACCTCGCGCGGATCCGCGCCTGGCTCAAGGAGCTTGACGGCGACCCCGCGCTGCTTGATGATGAAACCGCGGCGCTGCCGGAAGATTATGCCTCCCTGGAAAATATCCACGAATTATTCATGCGTTCCTGCCTTATGGGCATGGACACGGCGGGCGCGGAAAAGAAAAAACGGGGCAAGGATTTTGCCGACCCGCTCCTGCTGCCGGATGCGCCGATTGGGGTATTGCCTTTTGAAGAGGCCGTATCGTTTCTTGGCACGCAGATACCGCTGGACAAAAAAGCCTACTACGATCTGGATGACAGGCTGCGGCTCCGCGCCTTTACCGTCGGGCGGCTCAACGATTGTGACGCCATCAACAACGTAAAAGGGGTACTCCGCAAGGGGCTTGAAGAAGGCGGCACTATCGCGGATTTCTACCGGATGACCGACGCGGAAATTCTCAACGGCGCCGGATTCGGCAAAGGAAACATGTCCTATTGGGAAACGGTGTACCGGACCAACATCGACGCGGTGCACAACGCCGGCCGCGCCATGGGCTTTGAGGCCTCTCCCCCCATCGCCCTGGAACTGGTGGGCATCAACGATTCCCGCCAGTCTGAAATCTGCCAGGCGCTCACGAACCCGCCCTTTATCCGGCCCTATGGCGATCCGGTCTGGCAGAACCTCTGGCCGCCGTTTCACTTCTCCTGCAGAACCTATGTGCGGGGGATCTATGACCCGGCGGAACTGGACGAATACGGCGGACCGGAACAGGCGTATGCCATGGGAAATTATGCCGCCCCTGCCAAGGGCTTTGGCAGGTACCCGCTGGACAAGGAGAGTTACTGGCGGCTGACTCCGGACATGGTTGAACGGGCCAAGGGGTACGGGATTGACGGGGAGATAGCGGCTGCGGCGAGTAAACTTGGGATGCCGCAATATGCAATGGAACTGGTAAAAAATTATAAAACGGTCTATCCGGAAGGGGGTGGACTTCTGTCAAATGGTGGCTATGTAAAACAATCCGAATTGGCGAAACCGGGAATCAACAATAGCTTTGAAAAAGGGCATTGGATTGAGACCGATGAATTAGGACTTGCAAAAAAGGCGGCGGATGATGGACATGAAATTTTCTTTCTTCCCAAGTCAAAGGCCCAGGGAATAAAAAGTCCGGATATTATTATTGATGGTCAGGTTGCAGATATTAAACATGTTTTTACAGAAACCCCAAGAGCTGTCAATGAGGCGGTAAAATCAGCAAAGAAACAGGGGGCGACCTTTGTTTTAATGCAGGCGCCGGATGGGCTCACATGGGAAACCATCGAGGACGAAGTTAAAGACAGGATGGGAAGTCAAATAAAAAATGCGTTGGTATCATGGCGGGGTGTACTAAAAACGTTAAAAAAATGAAAACCCTGCCAAGATCCTTTCCCGGAACCGGGCCAAGACTTAACAGAGTTCTCATGCTTTAAGTATACCACTTTTTCTGAAAATCGCAAGTACCCCGGAAATACCCCGTTTTTGAGGGCTGAGACCCCTTAAATTTTACCCCCAAAACAGGAAATTCCCGCGTGTACACGCCTCCCCGTCAGGGTGGCCGTCACATTTTACACCCGGCTTGTTTTGGGCTGTTTTTAGGGGTTTTTGCAATTGGCTCAATGCCGATTACCGGAAGCCCCTCCTGCCAACGCCGCCGCGCATTTCCGGCGCGGTACCCTTACCCCATGAAAGCCATCAGGACTTTGGAGCTTGCCCGGACGGGCGAGTGGGGACAGGACGGGTCAACCATAACCAGACAGGATCTGGCGGAGGTGAAAGAGACCTTTGCGGGCCGGCCGCCGCTTACCGTCGGGCATATTCCCCGGGATCAGAAAGAGGGGCCGCGCTACGGCAAGGTACTCTCGGTGGATCTTGCGGAAAACGGAAATCTTCTTGTGGGCAGTGTGGAATTCGGCGATGCCGCGAACGACGCCTATGCCAACGGGTTATATGACGGCTGGTCCGTGAGTATCCCCCGGCGCGGCAGGGATAACAAGCGGTATCTTCACCATGTCGCCCTGCTCGGGGAAACCCCGCCCAAGATACCGGGGCTCCAGGAACTGGAATCCGTCAGCTATGACTATGCCGACGGCGACCAGGTTGAAACGTACTCCTTTGAGGGTGCGATGAAAGAACGGGAGGTTGCACAGGTGACGAAAGAAGAAGCTGAGGCCCTTGAGGCAAAGAACAAGGCGCTTGAGGAGGAGAACAAAAAACTCCTCAAGGAAAAAGAAGAGCGCGAGAAAGCCGCCGCAAAGGCGGCGGAGACAAAACCGGCTGACAACGGATCCGCCAGTTCGGGCGCTCCGGTTCCGGGAAGCGGCGGCGCCGCGCCGGAAACAAACGGCGGGGGAAACAAAGAGTTCTCCGACCGGCTTGTCAAAATGGAGGGAGAGGTCCGCAAGAGCCGCGTTGAAGCCCTCATGGCAAAGGTGAACGAAAAGGTTCCCGAAGGGCTGCGGGACAAGGTCAAGGGTCTGGCGGAACGGCTTGCCGGAAATGACGAACCCTTGAACTTTTCCGACAGCGGAAAGGATGTGAGTTCCAAAGGCATTGATCTCCTGGGGGACATCCTTTCCCAATGGCCCGTCCCGGTAAAGGCCGGCGGCGGTGGATTTGATTATTCCGATCAGGGCGGCGGCGCCAAACCCGTTGATTGGGGTAAAGTCGCGCAAAAGATGTAAGGAGGCAGGCTTTGGAAAAGATACAGGAAATTGTCGGGGACCGGGGCGTCGTGCATCCGGGGCATCCGCCGATCGTGGGTTCTCCGCTGATAGCCGCGGGGCATACCTATCAGGCGGGGACGCTGCTCAAGGCGGCCGCGGACGGCTATGTCGCGGCCAGGGACGCGGTCACCGGCGAAGGCGCGGCGCCGGCGGATCAGGCGGACTGTGTCCTGATTCAGGACACGGATACCACGGATGGGGCAAAGCCGGGCTTGTGCCTGCACCATGGCATGGTCGTCCTTGCCCGGCTGCTCAACTCGTTTGGCTCCGGTGATCCGGTACCGGCGGGCGACGCCATGATAGCGACCCTGGTAAACCGCGGGATCTACGCGGTCCAGGACTTTGACTATTCGGTAATGGCATAGGCGGGTAATTTAATCCGTTTATGAAACACACAGCATTTAAGGCATAGGAGGAACCATGCCGGGAATTATAATAAATCCTGCGGACATTGAGCGGGTCATCACGGCGAGTCCGCCCACGGCGAGTAACGCCATGGATTATTTCAAACGCCGTCCCCTGAAAAATTCCACGTACATCGCGGTGACGGACATTGAACGGGAAGTTGGCAACGTGCCGGTGATCCGGCGGGGCGACACGGGTATCCGGCCCAAGAGCAGCTCCAGTGTCGGGCTGATTGAACCCATGCCCATCGAACTGGATGACACCTTTTCGGCGGTGGAGCTGGATGAATACGAGCGGGCGTCCCTGACGGGGAAGCAGCAGCTCATTGACGAGAAACTGGAAAACGCGCTCATCATCGTCCGCGCCACCACCCGAGCGCTCTGTATCCAGGCGCATCAGGGCAAGATCGATTACATGATGAAGTCCGGGACCGGCCTCATCCGCTACGAGGTTACCTACGGGAACATCACCAAAAAGGCTTCGGCCAAGACTCTGGCAAACCTTACCATCGGGGACGTGATAAGCGCCATCAATACCGGCGTCGAAACGATCAACGGCCAGTTTGTCGGCGGGCCGGTGGAAATTATCGCCGCCCAGGATCTCTTTTCCGCCATCGTCACGCTCGTCTCCGGCCAAAAGGCTTTCAATGCCACGGTCGGGGCGGGCTATGTGGAAATCGGCGGGTTCAAGATTCTGCTGGACACCGATTCCTATGTGGACATTTCCACGAACGGAACCAAAAGCACCAAGCGGATGGTCGGCGCACGGCAGCTCATGATCCGGGCCGTCAACGCGGGACAGTCCCTCCCGTACTGCAAAATTGATGATGTGCAGATGCGGGAAGCGGTGCCGTTTTATTCCTTCACCAAAGAACGGGCCGACCAGCGGGGTACGGATATCTACGTGAAATCCAAGCCCTTCCCGATCATCAACCCCAAGGCCATCGCCGTCATGGAGTTTGCGGCAAGTTAGGTTGTTTTTAGGGCCGGGGTTTCCGGCCCTGTCATTATTTTTTATAACAGGAGTTTTATTAATGGAACGGGTGAGCGTTGAAGACCTCCAGCGGGATGTTACGCCGCAAGATTATATGACGCTCACCCTGGGCGATGACGCCAATGCGGAACGGGCGGTTGAGAAGGCGGTAATCTGGGCCAGGGGAAAGATCCTGTCAACAGGAAATGCTATCGACGAGGACAATGAAGTTGTCCGGCAGATTATCGTCACCCGCGCCCTGTACGAGCTTTGGTTCTTTGTGGGGTATCCGGAAAAGGCGCGGTCAAAAGAAGAGGACGCGGCTGACCTGATAGAATCCTATTTCGGCGCCATCAAAACAAAACATGATGACGGCGCCGGAACCGCCGCCGGGCCCGCAGGCGGGGCGGTCATCGTGCCGGAGCTGCCGGACTATGGGCGTTAAGATTGTATCCCGGCCCCCGCTCTACGGGAAAGCCCTGGAGGAAGGTATCCCTGCAACTATGCATCGGGCGGCGGAATATCTAAGGTCCTGTGCAGAACGGCGGATAAAAAACGGGGTTCAGCCGCCCAACAGCCCGCTTACTATTTCAATAAAGCGGGGCGACAAGACCCTGCGGGATTCTGATGACTTGGTCAGGGGTATCGCCGTCCATTCCGGGGCAACCTGGGCCGATGCCAGCACCAACAAAAAACAGGCGCGGCTGCTGCAGGAGGGCGGGACCATCAGGCCGAAAAATGCACGGGCGTTGTGGATACCTTCGGGACCAAATACACGAAAAAAGATGAAAGATTATGGAGCCTTTAGTCCCGGTGCGCTTATTCGAGCTATGAAAGCTGATGGGTATACCTTTTTCAAAAAGGGAAAAGCGTTCATTGCCAAGAAAGGCAAGGATGTATTTATGTTATTCATCATTAAAGATTCGGTGACCATCCCCGCCCGGCCGTTTCTCCATATCGACGCTAAGGATGAAGAATTTTTAACCAAACTTATTCAGGAAGGAATCAGAAAAGAAATGGGAGGGAAAAAACAGTGACGGTAATTGACGCGCTGGTTGCGGCGCTGCGGGCCAAAGGCCTGCAGGTCATTGAGCAACCCCAGGCGGCCACCAACACAAACGCCCATCTGGATTTATGGCTTGAGGGGTTTACCCTGGGCGGCGAGAGGGGGGACGGGGATCCCCTCTCGTATGAGACCATGACCCTGAAAGCCGAGATTGTTTCTTCCGGCGTCGCCCGATCCTTTGTGGCGTACATCCGCCAGCCCCTGCGGATCATGATGCGGCTGGGTGAAGCTTCCCTTGAGGTGCCGGTTGCCATTCCTGACCCGGATAATCCGGGATCAACAAAAACAAAAAAACTCCGGGCGGCGTTTGAAAAAATAATTCCCGGAGCGTTTGAATACGAAACCGATGAGGCTCCCATGCCCGCCCGCTACCGGGAAACATGGCGTATAACTATCACATATCCCGCGAGCATCGTCTCGCAACAGGAGGACTAAATGAGACCAGGCGGAAAAGACGGCAAGCTTTACCGTATAACCTTTGGAGCGGTCATAACCGGCGGGGAGTCGACAACGATTACCACATCCGGGTTTTACCGGATCGTCTCCAGGGCGCAAAGCGGATCGGGGATTCCCGTTCCGGGCGAGACACTGGCCGCCAGAGGGGCGCTGCCCCTCGCGGTGGGGAACGTGTATTGGGCAAAGGCGGGGCAAAACCTTGTTTCAGGGGACGCGGTGCTTCCCCTGAACCTGAAGCTCATTAGCTTTGCGACCGATGTGCAGGATTCGTCCCAGGGCCAGAGCCATGATGTCACGACCCAGGCCGATGTGGATTCCGGCGTCAAGGCCTATATTCCCGGCGCTTTCAAGGAACGGACCGGAACCATTAACGGTGTGGTCGACGTGGACAGCGAGGAGCAGTATGAGCTTTGGGGCGAGTACCGGGAAATCATCTACACCGACGGGACCAATGTCGCCCGGTTTCCTTCGCGGCCGGTGGAACATGAATACATGATGAGCCGCCGTGAAACCGACGAGCCGGGCGAGACCGAGCTCTGGGAGTACATGCCGCTCATCAGCGAGAGCATCCAGGCGCCGAAACCCATGGACGGCGTTCAGTCCTTCAGCTTCAACTACCGCATCGACGGCAAGCGGAAGCCCTGCCTTATCCGGCGGGAAGTCGAGGGGGCGGCATCGTGATATTCAGCGCACGGGCAAGCTATATTTTTGTTCCGAAATTCAACGGCAACCGCGAACTGCCCGCGTCGGAACAGATGACCTTTGAAATAAAACGGCCAAAGGCCGAGGAGCGCGGCGATCTGTTCAGCCTCGATACCGAACGCGAACTGTCGGCGGCGGACCTGGGCGGGAATTCGGCGCCGGCGCCGGTCACCTTTAAACACCGGTACCGCTACGGCCGCATACTCCGGAACCATATCGGAAAGATCACCAACATGATCACGGTTTCCGGTGACGGGACGGAAACGCCCGTCAGTGACGGCGTCAGGCTGGCTGAATCCACCTCGTTTGGCATACGGGATCTGGTAACCGAATTGTGCGCCGAAGTCCTTTCCGATGTGCTTGAAAACGACGAAAAAAAAAGTTCCGGATAGCCTTTGAGCTTGTGTATACGGGGTGCCACACAATGACCTGGCATCCCGTATACGATGATATGCGTGAGGAATTTTCCTTCGGGTTTCTGAAACGGAAAGAATTTAAAAAATATTTGACCCCTGATTTTTATACGGCTTTCGCCATCTGGCGGCAATGCTGCCGCCGGGGGCTGCCCTCCGGCAAAGGCTGGGCCGATGAACCGGAAGCTATACTGGAGCTGCTGGATCTGTTTGACGATACCAGGGACATGCTCGACCGTCTGAAGGCCGCGCAGAAAACCACCGGGGAGGAACCAGGACGTGTCCACACAAATAACCGATGAATTACGGGTCCTGGTGGAAGCCGAGGTCGAGAAGGCCATCAAGGAAATGGAAAAACTTGACAAGGCGATCGGTGAAACGGAAAAAGAGGCCAAAGACCTTGACGACGCCCTCGGCAAACTTGAAAAGGGGGCGCTTGTCCTTTCCGGAATAATAATCGCCGCAGGAACCGCAAGCGTAAAATTTGCCGCTGAAAACGAGAAGTTAAAAAAATCACTTGAAAACGTGCTTGGATCGGCAAATGACGCAAACGAAGTTTTTGAGGAATGGCGGAAACTGGGCACGTCCCCCGGCCTCTCCGTGGAAGAGGTTTTTACCCTGGGAAAATCTCTGGTGTCTCTGGGGAATAACGCTGAGTATGTGACCAAAACCATGAAGGTCATGGGCAATATTGCCGCAGGGACCGGCTCTTCCTTCCAGGCGATTTCCGGGGTGTATGAAAAGGTTCGCGCCCAGGGGCAGCTTACCATGCGGGACCTTAACCAGATGCAGCAGCAGGGTATTCCGATTATTACGGAATTGTCAAAAACGCTTCAGACATCTGATGCGGATATAAAGAATTTGGTCTCCCAGGGCAAGGTGGGATTTCAGGAACTTGAAGCGGCCTTTACCGGCATGACGGCCACAACGGGGAAATACGCGGGCGCCATGGATACGCTCTCCGGAACCACCATGGAAAAATTTTCCAATGTCACCGATGACGCGAAGCAGGCGCTGGCATCGTTTGGGGAACTCCTGCTGCCGATGGTAAACGATATTCTTGACTTCGCTTCCGGGGCGCTTAACGCGCTTGAAAATATGGATGACGGGACCAAACGGTTTGTGCTTGGGATGGGCGGGGTCGTTGCAATATCAGGGCCGGTCATACTCGCGATAAAAGGAATCAATGCGGCAATGAATGCCAATCCGATCGTATTGGCAATAAGCGGGGTAATCGCAGGTGTAAGTCTTTTTGTTGGTCTTTTGGCGGCAGCAAAGACAGAAGCCGATAAATTCGCAGCGGCAAACAAAGCGGCAAAAACACACGCTGACAGCCTCCTCAATTCGTATGGCGGATTAAACGGTGCGAAGACCCTGGATCAAAAAACAACGGTAGAGCTTATCAGTCTTTATCCGGAATTAAACAAGCAAATAAAGGCATATGGGACAACTGTAGATGAAGCCCGGCGACAAATAGAACGGGTTAATTTATTACGAAACGCTACAGACCATAATGAGTATAACCGTATTCTTGTTGAGACGGCAAATACCTTTGAAGAAACCGGTGGCCGTATCCGGGGTCTCACGAAGAACATGTTCGATGCGGCAAAAGAAACCGGGCATTTTTCAGAAGCGCTGCAGGAAGCGGCAAGAGGAAATGCCCTGGAACAGAAACTTCGTGGATTACAAGCTATGTCAGCTGATACGGTTGTAATGCTTGAAGGTGACGCAAAACGTATATTGTCAATTCTTGAGCAGGAAATAAATCCGGATGCCACAACATGGTGGGAAGGGCCTAAGGATGCAAATGAGAAAATAGTGGAAGCTTTGGATTTGCTGGACTATAATGCCCGCCAGTTAGAAGCGCGCCTTACCGAAACTGCCGGTTGGGCTGAGGCGGTCGCGAATAAAGACATTGATGCCATGATAAGTATTCTGAAAAGTTTTAAAGGCGATGATCCACGGGTCACCGGTGAAGCTCAAAGAATACGCGAAGAAATAAACAAGATAGTATTCGGAATAACCATAAAAACAGACCCGCCTCCAGTAAAAGCAGCGGACAAGAAACGCTGGCAGGAATGGTACAGCGAAATAACCAGGGTTGATTTAAAACAATTCGACGGGTTTAAGGAACAGGGAAAAACCGCGGCAGAGCTGTTTGTAAAGGGGCTTGAAGGTTCTCTTTCGGTAACACAAACCGTATCTGATGCCCTTGGCGCATCGTTCGATGTTGCAGGAGTTCTGCGCGGCCAACAGAACGAGATACAAAAGGCCATTACTGATCTGCTCTCGATTGACCCGAAAAATATTGACGATCCGTTTAAGCTCATGGATGAATCCATCAAGCCGCTTATAGAAACATATAATGCGTTGGGTGAAGCCATTCAGGGCGATGATTATACAAAAACCATAGAGGCTCTTCAAAAAAAGATTAGGGACCTCGGAAAATCAGAAAAAGAGCTTGCCTATGAAACCATGATGGCCAATAAATACAAGAAGGAAGAGGCCGATAAAGTCAAGGAACTCATGGACGAGTATGATCGTACGGTTATTCTTGATGAATACCGGCAGCGGGTGGAGGCTCTGGGATTATCACAGGAAGAACTTGCCCGTCTGACACTTGTTGCAGCAAACGCTACCGAAGAAGAATTAGCAGCATTTGATAAAATGGTCAAAACTATAAAAGCAGCCGATATCAGCGGGAATTTCCAGGCAATGTTTACCGGGTGGCTTGAGGACGCCCTGGGTGAACTCGGCTCATTTGACAAAGCGGTAAGCAAAGTTCTTGCCGATCTTGCGTATGGCTTGGCCAATATATCCATGAATGGCGTCCTTTCAGGCCTTGAAGAAATCGGAAGCGCCCTGGCGCAAAATGCCGATGCCGGGGATGCCATGAAAAACGCCCTGGCCTCCATGTCCATGCAGCTTCTTGAGGCTCTTCCAAACCTGTTTTTGCAAGCCGGACTGCAAATGATTGCCACGCCGGGTATGTGGCCTCTGGGGCTGGGGCTTATTGCCGCAGCAGGAGCTACATCACTTATTAACGGGTATGTTAAGGGAAGTATACAACGGGAACAGAATGCGGTTAGCCAGGCAGCTGCCAGTGAGTCTCTGGCCGCCGGCCCGGATATAATGCCCGATACCGCCTTATTGCCCTATGCCCATGGGGGCGCTTTTACTAACCAGATTGTAAGCACGCCGACCTATTTCCGTTATGGCGCGGCCCTCGGCGTGATGGGGGAAGCAGGAGATGAAGCTGTCATCCCCTTAAAGCGTATG